>CAYVEN010000035.1:7462-18498 GCA_964450505.1 uncultured Dehalococcoidia bacterium
CTTATCGAAACTGCAGTGGGCAAGACCAAGGACGTGGTGCAGGCGCTGGAGGGTACGCCCGGAATCATATCGGTGGATATTGTCACCGGCCCGTACGACATCATCGCCGTTGTTGAGGCCGACGACCTGGGCTCGGTGGGCAACATGGTAACCAGCAACGTACACGCCATCGGCGGGATTCAGCGCACCGTGACCTGCCTGGCTGTCGGCCATTAGCCGTCGATAGCCCCGCCTGCCCGCGCAGGTGCTCTCTTCAGGAGTGAGCAATGGTTGACTGCGTCTTCTGCAAGATCGACGCCGGCGAGATACCCGGCGACAAGCTCCACGATGACGACGTCTGCTTTGCCATACGCGACATCTATCCCGTAGCGCCAACCCATCTCCTGATCATTCCCCACGAGCACATCGTATCCCTGGACGAGCCGCGTGAAGAGGTGATCGGCCACCTCTTCTCAGTGGCGGACCGCATGGCGCGGCAGGAGGGCGTCGACGGGAGCGGTTTCAGGCTAGTCGTCAACCAGGGAGAGGACGCCGGCCAGACCTTCCCCCACGTCCACGTGCACCTGCTCGGCGGCAAGAGGCTGCCCTGGGGCGACGGCTGATGAGCGCCGTGGCCGACTCCCTGACCAAGCTGCGCTCCATAATCCAGTCGCTTCCTCCGGGATTGCAGAACCACCTGGAACGAGTCAGGGAACTGTCGCTTGAGCTGGCCGCCATTCACGGCGTCGATCCCGTCAAGGCGGAGACAGCGGCCCTGGCACACGACCTCTATCGCGCCCACGACGAGGAGCAGCTCTTGAGCGAGGCTAGGGCCAGGGGTCTAGTCACAGTCTCCGTAGAGGAGCGAGTGCCGCTTCTTCTGCACGGGCCCCTGGCGGCGCGCCTGCTCAGCGAAGAGTGCGCCGTGGACGATGAGGAGGTGCTCCAGGCGGTGCGCTGGCACTCCACCTCATGCCCCGGCATGAGCAGGGTTGGCCTGGTCGTCTTCATCGCCGACAAAGTGGAGCCCCGGAAAGTAGAACGCGCCCCGCATCTGGGCGGAATAGCGGCGCTGGCCCGCCGGAGCCTGGAACGGGCCGCCGTGGAATATCTGACGGCGGAGACTGCCTCACTGCTGGAGAAGGGCAGGCTGATACACCCCGCCTCCATAGAGGCCCGCAACGATTTGCTGATGCGGCTCTAGACGTCGCTAACCTGACTGTGCGTAGGCACAGGCGCAATTGCCCCCGCTCATCCTGAGCGTAGCCGAAGGGAAGGAGCGGAGGCGTCAGCTTATAGGCAGACCTTACGATTGCTCCCGCTCAACTCTTTCGACGAGGCCGTCTGCCAAAGACGCCCAAAAGAGGCGAGCCAGTGCCAAACAGGAACCCGAAGTCGTACCAGTTTCCGCTCCTTGCCGCGTTGTAGACGGGGAAGTTGTCCCATCCGCCGAATACGTGGACAACGAGGACTATCCAGGCCGTGATGCCGTTCCAGAGTCCCCAGAGAAGGTCTGACCACCACATAGCTATGTTCTCCTTTCAAGAGGGTGCTTCAGAAGTCCGACGCGCCGTTATTGGGGCGTTGTGAGTAGCGCCCAATGAAGATTCTAGCAAAAAAGGACATCTTGGACTTGCATTTATAGAACATCTATTCTATTATAGGCCAGCACTAACGTTCTGGTTGTCAGGAGGCCATTGGTGGCCAGAGGTGTCGTATTGAACAGTCCCGTAGAGCTGTTTTTGCTCTTGCAACGCGGCTTCACTATAGCATTGAGCGGCTACAACGCGCTCTACTTTTGGCGCTACTTCTCATGCCAAAGGAAGCGCCGGGTTGGCTTGCTCACCCTGGTCATGATCAACCTGGCCATCGGCCTGGAAAGCCTGGCCTTCGTATTTTCCACCCTGCTTGACAGCGACTTCAGGGTCTCGGCGGGAGTGCAGGTCGCCGCGGCATCCCTATCCCTGGCCGTGGCCGCCGCTCTAACCGCGCTGGTCCTGAGACGGCGGCTCAAGGGGTACTAGGAGGAGGTTATGGGCACACTGGCAGAGGCAATCCAAACCGAGCGATGGGACGTAGCCGCCCTGGTGCTCCTCAACGCCTTGATGGAGACCGCTCTAGCGCTTCCCGAAGACGCCATTCCGCAGATGTTGGACATGCTGGAAGGGACCGATGACGGACAGCGATAAGAGGATGGATACTCAGCAGTTCTATACGTCCGCTCTGACCAATGCGGAGAGGATGGAGCTACCCTCCGCCATGTCATTGGAAGGCATGGACGAGGAGATAGCCCTGCTCAGGATACGTCTGCGCCGCTTGGCCGGTAACAAGCCGGACGAGTTCGCTCTTCTGCTACGCGGCATAGGCATGCTGGCAAAGAGCCTAGCCGTTAAGTACAAGCTCTCCTCCGGATCTACGGAGGAGCTGGAGAAGGAGATGCTGTCCACCGTAGAGGAGCTATTGCGGGCGATAGCGGAGGAGAGTCCCAGTGCCGTCTGAAGAGATGCGAGAAACGGCAAAGAGACTGAGGCGCGACCTGTGGGACGGCGTTGACCTGTCGCCACGCTCGGCCTTTGATGCCTTGTTGGATACCCGGTTGAACGCCCTGGAACGCCAGGTGGACGAACTGAAGGGCCGGGTCAACGGGCTGATATTCCTGGTCATAGGCGCAGTGATAGCGCAAATAGCGATAGGCCTGCTCAGCTAAGGAGGCGAGATCATGGGAATCAAGCAAAGACTCAGACCGTACCAGTTGGAGGCGGCGCACGCCATTCTGCAGAGCGTTCTGCGGAACCGCGGGCTCACCATCACGGTGGAGGTGGCGCGCCAGGGCGGCAAGAACGAGCTTTCGGCGCAGCTGGAGCTTCTCCTGCTCACCCTCAACCGCTCCTCCGGCGGGAACCTCATCAAGTCCGCGCCCACCTACATGCCCCAGCTTCTCAACAGCATCTTCCGGCTCAAAGACCGGCTCAACGACGCCGGCTACAAGGGACTCTGGTCCGCGGAGGGCCGGAACTCCTTCCGAGTGGGCAACGCCCGCCAGGTCTTCCTCAGCGCGGAGCCGTCGTCCAGGGTGGTCGGCGCAACGGCGCACGTCCTCCTGGAAATGGACGAGGCGCAGGAGATAGACAAGACCAAGTACTACAAGGAGTTCCGCCCCATGGGCGCTTCCACCAACGCCACGACCGTGCTCTACGGCACCCCCTGGGACGGCGACTCCCTGCTGGAGGAGCAGAAGCAGCTGAACCTGGAAATGGAGCGTCGCGACGGGATCCGGCGTCACTTCCGCTACGACTGGCAGGAGGTGGCCCGGCACAACCCGCTGTACCGGGAGTACGTAGAGGGCGAGCGGCAGCGGCTGGGAGAGGACCACCCCATGTTCCGCAGCCAGTACATGCTTCTGCCGGTGCGTGGTCAGGGAGGCCTGCTCGGCGCGGCGCAGCAGGCCCAGCTCCAGGGCGGCCACTCACGACGTCGCTGGCCGGAGCATGGCAAGACCTACGTGGCGGCCCTGGACATTGCGGGCGGAGCCGCGGAAAGCGATACCCTTGGTTACAGCGCGTCCGGCTCAGGCAAACGCGACTCCACCGTGCTCACCATCGCCGAGCTTGACTTTGACTCCGGCGACCCGTTCAGCGGCGAGCCGCAGGTCAAGATAGTGGAGCACATGCAGTGGACCGGCGTATCGCTGGCCGCCGTGTATCCCCAGCTGGTCGACCTGCTGAAGCGGGTCTGGGGCTGCCGCCGCGTGGTGGTCGACGCCACCGGCCTGGGACAGGGCCCGGCCAGCTTCCTGGAGCGCGCCCTGGGCAAGGCCATCGTCGTTCCGTTCGTATTCACCGCGCAGAGCAAGTCGCGCCTCGGCTTCGACCTGCTGGCGGCGGTGAACAGCGGCCGTCTCAAGATGTACGCCCCGGACGGTTCGCCGGAGTACGCGGAGTTCTGGGAGCAGACGGCGCAGGCCGAAGCCTACTTTCGACCCAACCGTACCATGAACTTCCACGTCGACCCCAAGCGCGGCCACGACGACTACCTGGCGAGCCTTGCCCTGCTGGTGCAGGCCTCCAGGTACGCTCCGCGGGTGGCGCGCGGCCACAGCCGGAACGCGATCAGGGAGTTGGAGGTGGCCGCCATGCGCTAACGTCCCCCCGCACCGTGCTCTCCGTCATGCCCGCGCAGGCTGGCATCCAGGGGCGGCGGTTGGGGACGCACAAGGACTGTAGCAACCCACAATACAGGTGATGGCCAATGACCAGTAAGAAAGGTGTGCCCAACATGGACGTATTGCCGGAGCATTTTCAATACAGAGACAACGGCTGTGAAGTATCGCAGTCGTGCCTAAGTTGCCCCCTGCCCAAGTGCAAGCACGACGACCCTGGCTGGCTGCGGAGCTACCGCCGCGACCAGCGGGACCGCCGTCTGCTCAGGGTGCGAAGCCGCGAGAACGCCACCATCAGCGAGCTGGCCCAGCGCTTCCGGATCAGCGAGCGCACCGTGCATCGCATCCTGGCGCGGGCCAACGGCAGGTCGGACTCCGTGGCGGCGGAGCCGTTGCCGGCGTTGTCCCTGGCCGGGTGATGGAAGCGCGATGACCATGACAGGAGGTACCATGACCCAACCCACCCTTCCTCAGACGCTGGCCCGCATGGACGGTGAACGTATGCGCGCCTACCGCGACAACCTGTCGTTCTACCAGGGCGACCAGTGGCGGGGCCGCGCCCGCCCTTCAGAGCGGCGACTCACCTTCAACTACACCAAGACCGTCCTGGAAAAGATCACCTCCTACCTGATGAGCGGCGTCACCACCGCCGTCGAACCGTACGATTCGTCGCAGGAGAGCGCCGACCGTGCCCGGCGCGCTCGGGAGGCACTGCGACGAATCCACGACGAGAACCAGCTGGAAGAGCTGGATTTCGAGACCGAGCTGGACGCCGCCATCCTGGGTGACGCCGCCTACAAGGTGACCTGGGACAACGCGGCGGAGCGCGTCCACGTATCCGCGCCCGACGTGCAGGGCCTCTTTGCCTGGTGGATCGCCGACGACCCGTCGCGGGTCTGGCGCGTCGCCAGCCGCTACAAGCTGTCGGCGGAAGAGGCCGCCATGCTCTACGGAGTCGAGGCTCCACGACGCAGGCAGGTCACCGTGGTCGAGGCCTGGACCGACGACGCCTTCCAGCTATGGGCGGACGACGTCCTGCTCCAGGAGCGCGCCAACCCCTACGGCGTCATCCCATTCGTCATCTTCCCCAACCTGCGTCTGCCCAAGTCGTTCTGGGGCGAGTCGGACGTACCGCCGCTGGTGGAGCCGGCCCGCGAGCTGAACCGCGCTCTGTCGCAGCTCTCCATGATCGTGGAGCTATCGGGGAACCCCATCGCGGTGCTGGAAGGGGTAGAGCGCGCCGAGGACATCGCCGTCCAGCCCGGCGCGGTCTGGGAACTGCCGGAGCAGGCCCGCGCCTACCTACTGGACTTGCTTCAGGGCGGTGGCGTGCGCCTGCACGTCGACTTCATCGAACTCATCTACCGCGCCATCCACGACCTATCCGAGGCGCCGCGCACCAGCTTCGGCGACAACCCCAGGGCGCTGTCCGGCGTGGCCCTGGAGATGGAGCTGCACCCGCTGCTGCAGAGAATACGACGCAAGAGGCTGGTGCGCTCCGCAGCCTACAAGCGCCGCAACGAGCTCATCCTGCGCATCCTGGAGCAGCGCAGCGGCGTCAGCTATCTGCCGGTGCGCCAGGAGATAATCTGGGGCCCCGTGCTGCCCCAAGACAGGGGCCGCCTTGTCCGCGACGAACAGGCGCTGGTCGGCTCAGGCATCCACAGCCGCCGCACCGCAATGGAAGCCCTCGGCGTACCTGACCCCGACGCGGAGCTAGCCAAAGTGCAAGAGGAGGCGTGAAAATTGCTGTGACAGCGCGTTTGTGGCAGAATTGGAGTTGGCAAGACAGATGTCTACGTTCGGCGGAACATATGAGCTAGCGGATGTAGGTCGTTTCATTTCCGTGACGGCCCCTAGTAGACCTCCGCACTATACTACCATGCACAGGTGGGTCAGGTCTGGCCTGCCGGATTCCGATTCAACAAGAGTTAAGGCCAAAGAGCTGTTCATCTCCTTTGAGGATCTTATCTCCCTGCGTATGATCATTGCTCTCAGGCAAGCAGGGTTTTCTCTCAAGCATGTCCGGGAAGTCCAGCGATGGCTCCGAGAGATAACCAGTTATTCCCATCCATTCGCTCTTAAAGACCTCTGGTTGAGTGATTCGGAAATCTTCATAGACATGGAGGGGTTCCTTCTCTCTGCTACGCAAAGAGGCCAATACGCTATGGACTTTGTTCGGGAGTGGCTCCAGCAGTTGCAACGTCCTAGCGTAGGTTCCCTTGATATAACATTCGAATCGTTCAATGGCAAAGCGCGAGCTTCCACCTGGACTCCTCACGCCAATGTTGTTCTTAACCCCAAAGTACAATTCGGAGCACCGTGCATAGAGGGCACACGCATTCCTACAAAGGCCGTGTGGTCGATGTTTCAGGGAGGCGACACACCGATAACCCTGGCCAAAGACTACGGCGTTTCACTTGACAAGATAAAGTCCGCCCTTGCCTGGGAGAAAAGACTTGCAGGGCTCCCCTCAGAGTAGCCACGCGCCAATCCTGCTCATAGATGAAAGTCTCGCTGATCGTCCTATAGCCGGAGCTTTGCAGTTGGTTGACTATAACGCCATAGCTGTAACTGAACAGTTCGGACAAGGCGTAGACGACCCCACGTTGATAAGCTGGCTGGGTTTCCAGGGGGGAATATGGGTCACAGCGGATGAAAGAGCTAGGCGTCAGCATTCAGAAGAAATAACCAGGGCCGGTATTCACATCCTTTGGATTCGGCGACCTAGAAGAGGAGGACTAAGCAAACGACAACAGCTGTTCCTTCTGCTAGGTGTGCTTGATCCTCTTCTTGAGCACTTGGCTAGAGCTCGCACAGCCATGCAGTTCAGAGGCTATTACAGCGGGGCCCGGCCAAAGTTTGAACGAATGTGATTGGGACCTTTGCTCCACCCCAACGGGCTAGTTCCGCTCCCCCAAAACAACCCAGCCCACCCTGCCATCTCCTCCTTCCCCAAGCGGCCAACCGCGGCTTATCCTGATCGCATTATGCAGAAGAGGAGGCAGACATGGAGCAAGTAACCCCTGAAGAGACGATGGTAGAGTCCGCCGGGCAGGACGACGAAGCCGCCCAAGCCGCTACGACACCGGACGAGGCGCAGGCGGAGCTTGCCGAGTTGCGCTCGGCCTTGGAGCAGCGCGATCAAGAGATCGAGTCGCTGCGGAGCAGGCTTGCCTCTGCCACCGCCCGTTACCGAGAAGCGCTGCTCGCCGCCGCTCCCGAGATACCGGAGGAGCTTGTCGGGGGAGAATCGCCGGAAGAGGTCGAGACCTCCCTGGCCGGCGCGAGGCAGATGGTGGAGAAGGTGCGCGGGCAAATCGAGTCCCAGATCGCCGGGGAGCGCGTCCCTTCCGGTGCGCCGGTAAGAGGAGGCCAGGACTTCAGCGACATGTCGTCGCGGGAGAAGATAGCCCACGCCCTGACCCAGCGGGCACAGGGGCGGTGATGTACCCTCCGCTCATGGTGAGCTTAGAGTTTACCCTGAGCCCAGCCGAAGGGAACCAGATGAGCGGAGGAGGTAGACCGTTCATCCTGAACGAGTCGAAGGGAAGGGCGTGAGTCGGAGCCGTTACAACTTGATGACGTTTTGGAACTGCTTGTCGCTGCGGTACGGGCCTACCACCGCCAGGTTCAGCTTGTCCCTGGCCAGGAACTGGTTGGCCGCCTGCCTCACGTCTTCCGTGGTGACCCCGTCCACGCGTTCCACCACCTCGTCCACGGTGAGCACCTCGTTACGGAGGAGCTCTTGTGCGCCCCCCCAGGCGGCGACGGCGCGGGTGTCCTCCATGCGCAGCAGCAAACGGCCCTTGGACAGCTCACGTGCCCGGTGCAGGTCTTCCTCCGGAATGTCTTCCTTGAGGCTGTGCAACTCCTCGATCGTAGTCTCAATGGCGTAGCGCGCCTTCTTGGGGTCCACGCCGAAATATATCGCTATGGAACCAGTATCCCTATAATGGCTAGCCGCGCTATGGATATCGTAGGCCAGCCCGCGTTTCTCCCGCACCTCCAAAAATAGGCGGCTGCTCATCCCCTCTCCCATGACCCCGTTCATCATGTCCATGGCATATCTCTGCGGATGGCGGGTGGAGATGCCGGGAAGGGAAAGCGCCAGGTGCGCCTGCTCCGTCTTGCGATACTCCATGCGCGCTTGCGGCTCCTGCCTGCTCTCCTTGCCCGCCGGCTCCCAGCCGAACGGTGACCCGGAAGGCCAGTCCTTGACCATGGGCGTCACGGCGTCCAGCATCTCTTCATTGGACAGGCTCCCCGCTATGCTGATCACCACGTTGCTGGCCCCATACTGGCGCTGGAACCATTCGGTCAGCATCTCCTGCGTGATGCCGTTGACCGTTTCCTTGCTGCCCCCGACGTCACGCCCCATGGGATGGTCAGGCCACAGCATCTGGTCGGTGAGCATCTCCACTCGATAGCCGGGATAGTCGTTCGACATAGCCAGCTCTTCCTGGATGACGCTGCGCTCCTTTTCCACCTCTTCGCTGTCCATCAAGGGGTTGCGCACCATATCGACGAGGACATCCAGCGCCGATTGGAAGTGCGGCGCTGCCACCTTGCACCAGTAGGCCGTAATCTCGCGGTCCGTGCTGCCGTTCATCATGCCGCCCACTTGCTCTATGGCTCCGGTGATCTCGGCGGCGGTCTGCCTGCGAGGCGTGCCCTTGAACAGCATGTGCTCCAGGTAGTGCGAAATCCCCGCGTGTTTGTCGTCCTCGTAGCGTGAGCCGCTGCCCACGTATATGCAGATAGATACCGAGCGGGTGTGAGGCATGGACGCGGTAAGCACGCGCACGCCGTTATCTAGAACTGTTTTTTGATGCATCGTGGACCCAACGAGCCGGTTGAGGATTGGCTTATTCTAGCGGATGCCCTGCCATGGAAGTCAAACGTAGTTGACCCTTACTCCCGCTGTTCGTAAGATGGGTTATCAAATGGAAGGGCGTGTTGAACCATGAAAACCCTAACGGCTTACGTAGAGTGGGACTCCGAAACAAAACTGTACACAGGGAGTGTGCCGGGGATACCCGGAGCTCATACACAGGGAGCAACCCTCGATGAGCTTCGAGACAACCTGAAAGAAGTCTTGGAGCTTTGCTTTGAGGAATATGGGGGAGAGTTGGAAGACCTCCCTAAGTTTGTCGGCCTCCAGCAAATTGACGTACCTGTATGACTAGGCTTCCCACCATTGACGCACGCCTCCACCGTCGTACCCGCGCAGGCGGGTACCCAGGGGCGGCGGGAATTGATGGCGGTACCCCCCTACTTCGCCGGCACCTTCTCCAACGGAGCAACGCTTAGCAGCAGACGCTTTACCCCCGCCGCCTTGAACGCCACCGTGGCCTCATGGTCATTCCCGGAAGCTATGCAGTTGACCACGATCCCATCGCCGAACGCCTTGTGTCGCACCTTGTCCCCCGTCCGCAACGGCGGCCCCGCCTCCGACGTTGCCTCTGCCCGGCCGCGACGCCTTGTCCATTGCCACGGCTTGGCAGCGGCTGCGGGCTGCTCTATGAGCTCCCTGGGGATGTCGGCAAGGAAGCGGGACGGCGTACCGGCCATGCTCATGCCCATGAGCCGCCGTCGGAAAGCGCGGAACAGGTAGAGGCGCTCTTCCGCCCTGGTTATCCCCACGTAGAACAGGCGGCGCTCCTCCTCCATCTGGTCAGGGTCGTCCATGGAGCGGGAGTGGGGCAGCAACCGCTCTTCCAGCCCAATGATGAAAACAACGGGGAACTCCAACCCCTTGGCCTGGTGCAGGGTGATCAGGGTCAGCGCGTCATTGCTTTCGTCCAGGCTGTCCACGTCGGAAACAAGGGATATCCTCTCCAGGAAGGCGGCCAGCGAGCTATCTTCCTCTCCGGCCAGCAGCTCCTCCACCTCGACGGCCTGCCCCTTCAGCTCCAGCACGTTCTCCCACTGCTCCTCACCGCGTTCGTCCTCCATGAGATAGCTCCGGTAGCCAATCCTCTCCAGGAGCAGGTCTATCAGCTGGGCGGCCCCCACCTTCTCCGCCTGCTTTGGCGCAGCATTTCTGACGCTGCACCCAACGCAATACGCAGAGGTGCTGGTGAAACGTATGCAGGCGGCAGGTGCGCAGGCGTATCTGGTTAACACCGGCTGGAACGGTACCGGCAAGCGTATCTCAATCAAAGATACCCGTGCGATTATCGACGCCATCCTGAACGGTTCACTGGACGACGCAGAAACATTCCGTCTGCCGATGTTTGACCTGGCTATCCCGACCGAGCTGCCGGGCGTGGATACTCGCATTCTCGATCCGCGTAATACCTACGCGTCACCGGAGCAGTGGCAGGAAAAAGCCAACGCACTGGCGAAACTGTTTATCGAGAACTTCGAGAAGTACACCGACACCCCGGCAGGCGAAGCGCTGGTTAGCGCCGGACCGAAGCTGTAAATCAGGTTGCAGGTTGGCGGCGTAAACAGGTCTACGGTCATAACGCTGTAGGCCTGATAAGCTAAGCGCCATCAGGCAGCTAAAAAACAACAAGGGAGGAATTTCGCCTCCATTTCTTTTGCGTCTTTCGTCGTGCCCTGCGCTCGAGTGAACGGCACCGGAAGCCAGGCGCGAATCGACAACCCACCCCGCTCGCTGGTGCCAATTTCCAGCATACCGTTATGGTTATCGATAATACGCTGCACAATCGCCAGCCCCAGACCCGTACCGCTGGTACTACGCGCGCTGTCGCCGCGGACAAACGGCTGGAACAGATGTTTACGCTGCTCAGGCTTGATGCCCGGACCATCATCTTCCACCTGGAACCAGGCGCGATGCGTCTCCGTACCGCTACTGACCTTAATCCAGCCGTTGCCGTAGCGGGCGGCGTTAACCACCATATTGGCAACCGCACGTTTGATCGACAGC
>CAYVEN010000036.1:0-17839 GCA_964450505.1 uncultured Dehalococcoidia bacterium
CGCCGCGAAATCAGAGGAGGTGTTGGGTTTTGAGGGATCTGTGGAGGTCATTGGGCTCCATGCTATACAGGGGCGGTAGGTACCGCCCCTTTATATTGCTTAGACTGCCTTCTTCTACGTTAGGCCGTACCGTTTCTTCAATCTATCCACGCGGCCCTCGGTGTCCACGATGCGCTGTTCGCCGGTGAAAAACGGGTGACACCTGCTGCATACCTCTATCTTCAGGTCCTTCTTGGTGGCGCCTGTGGTGAAGGTGTGGCCGCAGGAGCAGGTTATCATGGCGTCTTGGAAGTATTGCGGATGTATTGCTGTCTTCACCTTAATCTCCAATAGCCACGGGATCTACGTTGACGCGCTTGCGCAGCTTGGTCGCGTGATCGAACCTGACCTGTCCGTCCACTTTTGCGAACAGGGTGTGGTCCTTGCCCATGCCAACGTTCAAGCCGGGCCTGATCTTTGTACCGCGCTGCCTTACCAGTATGCTTCCGGCGGATACGGCAGCGCCGCCGTATCGTTTCACGCCGAGACTCTTGCTGTTGCTGTCACGCCCGTTGCGGCTGGTGCCCGAACCTTTCTTATGAGCCATTGCTTGTCTCCTCTGCCGCTTTCTTTGTCCTGCTTCCGCGGCGCTTAGGTTTGGCCTCGCCGGAAACGATCTCTCTGATGCGAAGCCTGGTGTGCTGCTGGCGGTGTCCGGTCTTGGTGCCCTGCCGCGTCTTGGATTTGAACTTGAACACGGTGAGCTTTTCGGCCTTCCTCTGCTCCTCCACGTCGCCGAGCACCTTTGCCCCCGAAACGAGGGGTGTGCCCACGGTCACCTTCCCGTCCTGGGAAAGGAGCAAAACATCCGATAGCTCAATGGCGGCGCCCTCTTCCACGGGAAGCTTCTCCACGTCTATGAGGTCACCGGCGCTTACGCGGTACTGTTTACCGCCCGTTCTTACAACAGCGTAGTCTATCATTTACATCTCCCAAACTATTAGATTCTATTGATGAGGGAGAGGTGTGTCAATTGGCGGCCTCCGCTCATTTCCTTCCCTTCGGCTATGCTCAGGATAAACTCTGGCTCAGGATGAGCGGGGTAGAGGCATGGACGTGGGCCACATCTCTACGTAGCATCACCCTCATGCGCCGGCGGCCACCTTCTCCTTAGCCAGGCTAAAGGTCAGGCCATCCGGGTCTGCGCCTACCACCACGTGGTCGCCGGTCTTGCACTCATCGGCCAGTATCTTCTTGGAAAGCGGGTTTTCCACGTGACGCTGGACGGCGCGGCGCAGCGGCCTGGCTCCAAAGGTGGGATCAAACCCGGAGTCGCCCAGCCATTTACGGGCTTCGGGGGTCAGCTCGACGGTTACACCGTGTTCGGCCAGCCTCTCCCCTACCTCGGCCATCATGAGGTTGACAATCTCTTCGATCTCCTCCTGTGTCAGGGGGTCGAACACCACTATCTCATCGATGCGATTGAGGAACTCGGGTCTGAACGCTTTCTTCAGAGCATCGTCCACAGAGGCCCGCAATCTTTCTCTCTCCGATTCGACGTCCTTGTTGCGCCGGAAGCCGATAGCGGCCCGGTTCAAATCGGCGGTGCCCAGGTTGCTGGTCATGATGATCACGGTGTTGCGGAAGTCCACGGTCCGCCCGTGGCTGTCGGTGAGCCGCCCGTCTTCCAGTATCTGGAGCAGGACATTGAACACGTCCGGGTGCGCCTTCTCGATCTCGTCGAACAGCACGACCCTATAGGGTCGTCTGCGTACTGCCTCGGTAAGCTGCCCGCCCTCTTCGTATCCCACGTATCCGGGCGGCGCGCCGATGAGCCGCGATACGGCGTGCTTTTCCATGTACTCGGACATATCTATGCGCACCATGTTCTGCTCATCATCAAACAGGAAGTGGGCCAGTGAGCGGCCGAGCTCCGTCTTGCCCACCCCGGTGGGGCCAAGGAAGATGAAGCTTCCCACCGGCCGCTGGGGGTCGCTCATTCCGGCCCGGGCGCGCCTGATTGCATCCGAGACCACCTCTATGGCGTGGTCCTGTCCAACTATTCTGTGGTGCAGACGCTCCTCCATGTGAAGCAGACGCTCCGCTTCTCCTTCCAAAAGCTGGTATACGGGTATGCCCGTCCACTTGCCGATTAGATCGGCGATGATTGTGGCATCGACCGCGCTGGCCAGGGGGTGCTCGCTGAGGAAGTCGTCCCGCCCTTTGTCGTACTCCGCCTGGAGGTTGAGCCGTTCGGACTTGAAGTTGGCGGCCTGCTCGTAGTCGGAGCGTTGTGAAGCGGCCGCTTCCTCTTCCGCAAGCTGTTTGATGCGGCGTTCCGTGTCCTGAAGCTCCTTGGGCAGTGTGTGCGCGTCCAACCTCAGCTTGCTGGCCGCTTCATCTATGAGGTCTACGGCTTTGTCTGGCAGATTCCTTTCCGGTAGATAGCGGCTGCTCAGCTTGACCGCGGCTTGCAGAGCGGAGTCCTCTATCCTTATCTTGTGGTGCGCCTCGTAACGGGGACGCACCGCCTTTAGCATCTCCATGGCAATCTCTTCCGACGGTTCCTCTAGCCAGATGGGTTGGAACCGCCGCTCCAACGCCGAGTCCCTCTCTATGTAGCGGCGGTACTCGTCGGGGGTGGTAGCGCCTATGGTCTGGAGCTCGCCCCTGGCTAGGGCGGGTTTCATCAGGTTGGAAGCGTCTATGGCGCCCTCGGCGGCGCCGGCGCCCACCACGTTGTGTATCTCGTCTATGAAGAGAATAACCTCACCCTGTGCGCCCTTCACCTCATCTATGACGGCCTTCAGCCGTTCTTCGAACTCACCGCGGAACTTGGAACCGGCGATGAGAGCGCCCATGTCGAGGGCAATTACGCGTTTGCCACGGAGGACCTCGTGCACGTCTTCAGAGGCGATGCGCTGCGCTAGCCCCTCCGCGATGGCGGTCTTGCCCACGCCCGCTTCCCCTATGATGGCGGGGTTGTTCTTGGTGCGCCGGATCAGGGTCTGCATCAGCCTGCTGATCTCTTCACTGCGCCCCACCACCGGGTCAAGCTTGCCCTCGCGCGCCAGCTCGGTAAGGTCTATGCCGTACTTTCGCAAGGCGCGGTACTTGCTTTCAGCGCGCTGATCGGTAACGCGGGCGCTGCCCCTGACGCTACGCAGGGCTTGGTACACCTTCTCCTGGTCAATGGCGAATTCCTTGAAGATCCTGGCTGAATCTCCATCAGGAATCATCAGGCAGCCGATGAGCAGATGCTCAGCGCCAATGAACTCATCCCTGAGCCGCTGGGACTCCGCTCCGGCGTTCTCAACGGCACGCACCGCCCTGGGAGTGGCGTAGACCTGGGTGGGCACCGCCTCCATCTTGGGGCTCTGCTCCAAGACCTGTTCTACCCGGCGCTTCATAGCGTCTATGTCCACGCCTAGCTCCTCCAACACCTCCACTGGTAAGCCGTGCTCCAAGCGGAGCAGGGCAATGAGGATGTGCTCGACGTCCCACTGCGAATGCCGGTACTCCCTGACCGCCTCCTGAGAGTTGCCGAGCACCTCCTGAGCTTGCTCTGTGAGATTTTCCGGTCTTAAAACCATCGTTTCCTTCCTCTTCTATCCCCGGGTTCGTCGTTTAATTCGGTTCGCACCAAATCTTACGACTGGTCGTTTCCGCTGCCTTCCGTCAGAGCAGGCGTACGACTACTGAGTCGCAATCTGTTCAGCTCGGATGCGAGGCGCTGCAGCTGGGCCTCCAACTCTGCGATGCGCTCCGTAAGGCGCAGGACCACCTCCGCTCCCGCCAAGTTCATTCCCATGTCATCCATCATTGTCTTGATGCGGCGCAGCCGTTCCAGGTCGCGCTCGGAGTAGTAGCGGCGGTTACCCTGGGAGCGAGAGGGAACGACCAAGCCGGCGCGCTCATAGTAGCGAAGGGTCTGCTGGTGAACGCCCAGCATGCGCGCCGCCACGCTGATTACGTATATGGGTTCATCGTGAGCATTCATGTGCCTTGCCTCATTTAGCGGCGCGCATCTCTTTGAGACTGCCAAAGAGGTCGCGTTCCTGCTCCGTGAGATTTGTGGGGAGCATGACCTTCAGAGTCGCAAAGAGGTCTCCCCGCTGCTCCGGTCGGCCCAGATGGGGCATGCCCTGCCCCTTGAGCCGGAACATCTGGCCGTTCTGGCTTTCCGGGGGTACGGTCAGCATGACCTTTCCCTTGATGATCGGCACCTCTTGCTCGCTGCCAAGGACGGCGTCAACCAGTGGCAGAGAGAGGTCCAGATATAGGTCAGCGCCTTTGCGGGTAAATCTGCGGTGAGGAGTCACCTTTGTCACCAAGTATAGCTCGGTGTCTCCGGCGGTGACGTGCACCCTGGAACCGGTATCGACGCCGGGCGGGACCTGGACTTCGAGGCGCTTGCCCCGGGATCCGGGGAGTTGGACCGTCCTGGTTGCTCCGCTGTAGGCCTCCTCCAGTGAGACGTCCGCCGTCACCTCTACCGTGGAGCGCCGAGCGGTACGGGCGCCCCCTCTCCTGCCGAACATATCTCCGAATATGGTCCCGAAGCCGCCAAGGTCTGAGAAATCAACGGTTACGCCTCCGGAGTGGCCCTGGAATCCACCGGGTGGAAACTGGTCGGCGTATTTCCAGTTCTGCCCGAACTGGTCGTACTTGCGGCGTTTTTCGGGGTCGGAGAGGACTTCATAGGCCTGGTTGACCTCTTTGAACTTGGCCTCGGAGGCTTTGTCGCCAGGGTTCACGTCGGGATGGTATTTGCGGGCAAGCCTTCTAAAGGCCTGCTTGACCTCTTTGTCGGAGGCGTCACGCTTGATGCCCAGGGTCTGGTAATAGTTGTCGCTCATCTCCGTGTACCTATGGTTCATTATAGGCGCATTGCCACTTTGAGTCAATGAGCATTAGCAACATTCTTGATAAAGACGTTGTCATTTAATGGCTCACCAGCTTTGGCTGATTCCGGGCTAGGAGCCGGACAGCCACTCACTGAGCGCCCGGATGTGGTCGGGTGTCGTCCCGCAGCACCCTCCGATTATCCGCGCCCCCTGCTCACTCCACCCCTTGGCGTATTCCAGGTACTGCTGTGGGTCCATGGCATTCGCCCAGGGGGTGGGGCCACCGTGGCCTGGGAAATGGGCGTAGGCGCCGAAGGTTCCCGACCGACTCTGCTTGACTATCCCCAGCCCGGGGCCGGTGTCGTCCACCAGCGTGTGCATTATGAATACCGATTCGATGCCCTTGTCCTTGATGGCATCCATGCAGTCCTGAAGGGTCTCGCCTCCATGCCTGCCATCGATGCCCAGGCAAAGCTCGTCGTCATTTTGAACCAAAGAGAGCCCTACCCACACCGGGAGACCCAGCCCCGCAGCCGCTTCTATCACCGCCAGCGTGTCCGATATCCGAACCAACATCTCGCCTACCGCCACGTCCGGGCCGCCTTTGGCCAGTTCCCCCAGCTGCTCCCGGTAGGTCTCCAGAGCTTTCTCATAGGGCACGGGAACTTCCGCGTGTTCCTTGGGAGTCATGGTAGATACGGAGGCCGCAATGACCACAGAGTCCTCTGCGCCGGCGTTTCTCCTTGCCTGTACCGCCGCTTCGATTCCCAGCCTGTTGGCTTCGGCTACCTTATGCCCTAGGCCGCCCTCTTCCAGCAGGTCACGTCCTGTTCCGAAGGTGTTTGTGATGATGATCTCGGCGCCCGCTTCTATGTATTCCTGATGGATATCCCTCACCAATTCGGGATGGGTGAGCATAGGACCGCCCGACCACGTGGTGGGGTTTGTCAGCCTCCGCTTCTCGAGTTCCGAGCCCATGCCACCGTCCATCAAGATCGTCTCCCCCGCTGCCAGACGAGCCTGCAATTTCTCAAAGTTGCTCATGTTTCTCTCCTGGTGAAATGCGAATTGCCGCTGGATTCTCGTGACAAGCACGAGAATGACGGAAGGAGGCACGAGAGTGGTGGAAGATGGACGCTGGAGCTTACCCCTGCCCTTCTTCCTCCAACTCTTCCCCTGGGTGGTGGCCGTTTTCCGAGATGGCCTCGTGGCCGTTGCTGGAGATAGCCTCAGCGTCCACTATTAGGGAGACGTCTCTACCAGCGGCGGCGCGCGGCTTGGTATCTCGGACGTGCCTTGCCTTGGGCTCCATGGAGGTGATGGATACCACTATGTCGTCGCCCGGAAGGGAAACGATGCTGACACCTTGGGTGCGGCGGCTGAGCTCGCGCAACTCGTTCAGGTTGGTGCGCGTGACTTGGCCCTTCTGGGAGATGATCATGATGTCCTCTCCCTCTCTGACCACGCGGGCGGTAGCTAGGGGGACGGTCTTAGAAGTGATGCGGAAGGTCGCCAGCCCTAAGCCACCCCTGGATTGCCGGCGATATTGTTTCATGGGAGTGGGCTTGCCGTAGCCGCGCTCGCTGATGACAAGCAGAGCGCAGTCCTCCTCAACCACGTCCATGGCAACGACTACGTCATCGCCCTTGAGTCTCATACCGCGCACTCCACCCGAGGCGCGAGAGCTTCGCCTGATTTGCTCGGTGGGGAAGCGTACGGACATGGCTTGCTGACTGACCATGATTACGTCGTCCGACTCCGAGGCGAGTCGCACGGATATTAGCTGGTCGCCGGAATCCAGACGGATGGTCTTGAGTCCGTTGGAACGGATGTTGGCCAGGGCGGCCAGGGACATACGCTTGATCTCCCCCATGCGGGTGGCAAACAGGATGTCCTCGCCGCTATCGAAGGAGGAGACGTCCAGGATGGCCTGCACGGACTCGCCGGGTTGTATGTTCATTGCCTGGACCAGGGGAACGCCGCGCGATACCCTGGAGTTGTCCATGTGCAGATCGTAGACCTTCTTTCTGTAGACGCGTCCGGTATTGGTGAAGAAGAGGAGGAAGTCGTGGGTGTCCGCGACCAGGTGGTCGTGGATTACGTCGTCCTCGCGGGTGGTCTGGCCGCGCACGCCCTTGCCGCCGCGGTGCTGCCTGCGATACGTATCGGCTGGGACGCACTTGATGTAGCCGCGCTGGCTCAGGGTAACGACGACCTCCTGGTGCGGGATGAGGTCTTCATTGGTGAAGTCGCCGGCCTCGGTCGTGGTGACCTCGGTGCGGCGCTCGTCGCCGAACTTCTCCTTGAGCTTCCTGGTCTCGTCGGCCACTATCACCAACACCTTGGAAGGGTCAGCGAGGAGGGCCTGGAGCTCCGCGATGCGCTTGGTAAGCTGCTTGAATTCGTCCTCTATACGCTTGCGCTCAAGGGCCGCCAAGCGGCGGAGTTGCATTTCAAGGATGGCCTGGGCCTGCTCTTCGTCGAGGTCGTATCTCTCCATGAGCGCTAGGCGCGCGGCTTCCACGTCCGCGGCGGCGCGGATGAGCTGGATGGCGTTGTCCAAGTCGTCGATGGCTTTGAGGAGGCCTTCCAGGATGTGGACCCTGGCCTGGGCCTTGCGCATCTCGAACTCAGAGCGGCGGCGGGTTATTTGTATGCGGTGATCTATGAACTCCTGCAGGACGGTGTTGAGGGGCAGCGTTCTGGGCTGACCGTCAACCAGCGCCAGCATGTTGATGTAGAAGGCCGACTGGAGAGCGGTGTGCTTGTAGAGGTTGTTCATCACTCGCTGGACCTGGGCGTCGCGGCGCAACTCTATGACGACGCGCATGCCGTGGCGGTCCGATTCGTCTCGCACTTCACTGATGCCGTCTATCTTCCGCTCTTTGGCGAGCATGGCTATCTTCTGGACAAGTGAGGCTTTGTTGACCTGGTAGGGAAGCTGGCTGACCACAAGCTGGTAGCGTCCGCCGCGGGCCATCTCCTCCGCCTCCATCCTGGCGCGGACAACGGCGCGGCCCCTTCCCGTCTCGTAGGCCTCCCTTATGCCCTGCTGGCCTAGGATGATGGCGCCCGTGGGAAAGTCCGGGGCGGGCACAATCTCCATAAGCTCATCTATGGTGGCTTCAGGGTTGTCGATGAGATGGAGGATGGCGTCGCAGATCTCGGAGAGGTTGTGCGGGGGGATGCTGGTGGTCATGCCGACGGCGATACCTGAAGAGCCGTTGACAATGAGGTTGGGGAGCCTGGCGGGCAGCACGACGGGCTCGTTGAGGGAGCCATCGAAGTTGGGCGAGAAATCAACGGTGTCCTGGTCTATGTCTACGAGCAGCTCTTGCGCGATGGCAGAGAGCCGCGCTTCCGTGTAGCGCATGGCGGCGGGCGGGTCATCGTCGACGCTGCCGAAGTTGCCCTGCCCGTCGACAAGGGTGTAGCGCATGGAGAAGTCCTGCGCCATGCGCACCATGGCGTCGTAGACGGGGCTGTCGCCGTGAGGATGGTATTTACCCATGACCTCGCCAACGAGCCGGGCGCTCTTCTTGTAGGCCGTGCCCGGTCGCATGGCGAGCTCATCCATGGAGTGGAGGATGCGCCGCTGCACGGGCTTGAGCCCGTCCCTCACGTCGGGAAGAGCGCGCGCCACTATAACGCTCATTGCGTAATCCAGGTAGGAGTTACGCATTTCATCTATGATGCGTACGGGTCTGATGGTTTCGCTAGTCATAAGGTATCCTTAGCCGGAGATAATGTTGTTGATAAATGGCTCTCAGGCTCAATAAGTAGTGGTATCACCCAAGGAATTCTACCATATGCGGTGGGTAAATTACAAGAATTTTGTCACGGCTTGACGCGCGGAGTTGCAAGGCCGCAAGGGCACGTGGACGCCTAGCACGATGAGATATATTATCTGACCGCGATTATGGGAGAGTGACAGGAGTAGCCCATCATGACCAGAGACAACTTCCCCGCTGGAGTAGCCGAGCAGTTGAAATGGTACGTCTATCGACTCATTGACCCACGCAACGGAGAGACGTTCTACGTGGGTAAGGGTAAAGGGGACCGTGTCTTTGTACACGCCAGGGGAGAGGAAATGGTGCTGGCGCAGGACGAAGAGGAGAAAATAATAGACCCAAAGTTGCATCGCATCAAAGAAATAAAAGCCGCCGGATTGGAAGTGGGTCACGTCATTCATCGACACGGCCTAAGCACTTCCAACCGCGCTCATGAAGTTGAAGCCGCCGTGATTGACGCCTATCCAGGATTGACCAACAAAGTCAGGGGGCACGGGTCGAGAGACTACGGCAGCCGTCACGTGGAAGAAATCATTGACGAATACGCAGGAGAGGAATTTGAGGTCAAGGAACCCCTGATGCTGATTTCCGTAAGCACATATTACTATCTGCGGGATGATGCCTACGACGCAGTCCGCTTTGCGTGGAGGGTGAACCTGGATCGGGTAGAGCAATACAAGCTGGTGCTGGCACGTGTCAGGGGGACTGGTTGTCGGAGCCTATCGCCCCACGAAATGGATTCGCGCTACTCGCGAGAACTTTCCCGACCTGACGGAGCGCTACAATGACATAACCGACGTACCCAACCGTCTGGGGTTCCGGGGTGAACGGGCTGAGGATGTCTGGGACTATTACGTTAGGAAGAGAGTGCCAAAGCGCTACCTACGGGGCCAGAACGCGATCCGCTATTTGAATCCGGAGGCGCAGTAGTATTCCTGCGTAGCAAGGCTTGTGCGAATTTCAGCAAGTTGATTTGACAGCAGTGCCTCCCTACCCCACCAGATTGCTTCGGTTCCCTCGCAACGACGAGTGGGGCCGTTTACGGCGTGTGAGAGCAGCACGAGTGGAGGCGCGCCTACTTGATCAGCCTTCTCCGCATGCCGCGAATGCTGAGCGGGATGAAGACGACGGTGAAGGCGATGAGAATGGCCAGCGAGAGGAAGGTCTGCGCCCCTATCTCGCCGTAGGCAAGGGAGCGCATCAGCTCCGTGGCCGATGTCAAGGGGAGAACCCAAGCCACCCTCTGTATCGCCTCGGGGAGTCCGTCCACGGGATAGAAAACGCCGCTGAAGAAGAACATGGGCACAACGTAGAGGGTGAAGAAGTTGGTCAGGCTGTTGATCGAGGGCGCGGCGGAGGCGGCGAGCATGGCCTGCGAGCCGAACATGAGGCCGATGAGGATGGAGACGGGCAGGGCCAAGAGGGCATACGGCGACTGGGTGAGGCCAAAAATGTACGACACCGTGAGCAATACGGTAGCGTGCATCAGGGAACGGGTAGCCGCCCAGAAGAGCTCTCCGCGAACCAGCTCGTCCACGCTGACGGGAGTGGCCAGGATGCCTTGGAACAAGCGCCGGGTCTCCATGCGCATGTAGGTGCCGAAGGTGCATTCGAAGGTGGCGCCGAACATGGCGTAGCTGGCAAGCAGTCCGGCGGCGACGAACTCGGTGTATGAACGGCCCCCAATATCGCCGATGTAGGTGCCCATTCCCAGGCCAACTGCGGTAAGCACGAGCAGCGGTTCCGCCACCACGCCGCCAAACTCGGTTTTCCAAACGCGCAAGAAGGCGTCCCTGTTGCGTTGCCATACCCTGAAGGAACGGGCCAGGCTTCCCAGAACCCCTCCCCTATCCGCAGCTACATGCGCGACGGTTGTGGCGCTCATTCGTCCCTGAGGTCCCTTCCCGTAAGGCGGAAGAAGACGTCCTCAAGGTTGGCGGGCCGTCGCTCTAACCATACGTTGTCATCTGAGGCCAACCACTCCAGCAGTTGTCCGTCCACGCTGTAGACGTAGAAGCGGTCGCCGCCGTCCTGGAAGGGTATATCCATATCAAGGAGCTGTTTGGTCACGGCATCGCGGGCTGGGGCGGTGAACTTGACTTCGGCTACCTCACTGCCCGCGTGCTGTGTGACCAACTCGGCGGGTATGCCATGAACGAGAATGCGGCCGTAGTCCATGATGACAAGCCGGTCGCACAGGATGGCGGCTTCCTCCATGTTGTGCGTGGTGAGCAGCATGGTAGTTCCCTGCGCTTTGAGCAGCCTCAGCTTTTGCCACACCAGGTGCTTGGCCTGGGGGTCGAGGCCGGTGGTCGGTTCGTCCAGTATGAGGATGGCGGGTGAATGGAGCAGAGCCCTGGCAATGAGCAGCCTGCGACGCATGCCGCCGGACAGATGATCCACCTCGCTGTTCGCCTTGTCGGTAAGCTGGAAGAGATCGAGAAGCTCCTGTGAGCGGCTCTGAGCCAGAGGGGAAGGCATATCGTAGTAGCGGGCGTAGACACGGAGGTTCTGGATCACGGTCATATCGCCGTCCAGGGTGTCCTCTTGAGGCACCACGCCCACAATGCGTCTCACCATCCTGGAGCGCTTGACTACGTCGAGGCCGCCCACCTCCAAGTGGCCGGACGTAACCGGCGAGATAGCGGTAATCATGCCTATGGTGCTGCTCTTGCCTGCGCCGTTGGGACCAAGAAAGCCGAAGCACTCCTGCTGGCTTATGGAAAAGGAGATGCTGTCCACGGCGGTAAAATCGCCGAATCGCTTAGTTAGATCCTCAGCGTGGATAACGGAATTCATAGCCAAAATGGTAGCAAAGGCCAACCGCCAGGGGCAATCTTCAACTGAGAAGAGGAGAGCTAGCTTCTAACTCTCCTCTTCTTCTGCATGGGCATAAGCTTGGCGCAGGAAGGCAACCTTGGAATAGTGATTGGAGTCGTCTTCGTCATAATCCCATTCACCGGCGTTGCTCTGATCCAGCACGTCTTCATCCTCATCCGGCAGGTCCATGTCGACCGCGGCCGGACTGGGGGCCTGCTGTACACGAGTCGGGAAGGAAGCAATGCCAATCCGGGTAGGGTGCTGGTACACCTCGCGGATCATAACCGTCACTTCACCTCCACTGAGGCGGGTGACGGCCCCCTGGTACCGGTTGCCACCGTTGATAAGCCGGATTATGCGATTGGCCAGGCGCGGGGGCACGACTCCCAGATAATCTCCGTTGCTGCTCAGCACGGCAAGCCTTCTCTCCTTAATATGCAGAGTTACGGCGTCGCCGGCGGCCAGTTGCGCCAAGATGTGAGGAGCGGCGGGCCGCTCCAGTACCACACAACCTGACTTCCCGCTCTCCTCCAGGAAATATTGAGGCGCGAACTGGCAGGCTTTCTTGGGGTGTTTGTCCGATTTCTTGAGATGATCAAGGCGAACCAGGTTCTTATGGGCAATGGAGTTGCTGGGCGAAAGCTGGAGTGCCCTGGTAAAGGCGGTCCTACCTTCATTGTACATGCCCAGCTCCACGTACGCCTTGCCCAGCCGGTTGTACGCCTCTATGTCCTGGGGAAACAGTTCAATAATTCCCTGGTTGACGGTTACCGCCTCCTCCCAGCGGCTCTCCATGGCCAGGGCGATTGCTTCCTTGGACTTCTCTCGCCTTAGAGTTGATTTGTACTCGGCCTGCTTGAATAGAGTCATGACTCCCTTCTCCCTCTAGGGGACAAGGGATTTTAAGCTTAAAATGTCGCGCTGTGCAATACCCTGCACACACAATATTCGTTTTTGTGCCTAGCTCAAGCCTATAACAGGCTGTTTTGCGCACCGTTGTGGAGGCTGACGCAGGCAAAAACAGCCGTACTTGTCTTGCCTACCTATGCTAGTCCCGCCACACCATGAACAGGCTGGACACGGTTGCCGCAGATAGTAGGACGGCAAGGAAGAAGATGACCATCTGCAGCGCCCCGTCCAAGGCGGAGAGGGCGAAGATAGCCATTCCCGATGCGACGAGCATGCGTATCCACGTCTCTACATGTCTACCGACGGGCTTGCGGTCTCCTTCGTCGACGGTTAGAGGCTGGCCCCCCAGCAACCGACCCCTGATCCAGGGCGCGCCGACGTAGGGCAGGAGGACGCGGTCGACGCCCCACCATCCGGCGGTCTTCCAAGCCACGATGAGGCTAATGGCGACGATGCCGAGAATTGGGTTGGTGCTGGCGGTGCCGGCGAGCATGAAGTTCCAGTTCATGACGGCGCCGAAGAAGGCGGCTATGCCGGTGAATGCGCCCACGATCAAAGCTATACCAACCAGGAGTTCGCCGTAGGCTATCAGGATGCCGAAGAGGCTGTGCAATTCGTTCCTGAGCAGGAAGTCCAGGAACTCGCGGTACCAGTCGTAAGCGATGGGCGGGCGGCCCTGCTCCGGCACGGCCACGGCCCGCTCCCAGTAGCCCTTGACGGCCAGACCGCCGCCTGTCCACGCTTCTTGGGATATCTTGTTCCAGCCGGCCTCAAACCACCTTACGCCAAGCCACAGGCGGACCATCAGCCATAGCCAAGACCACTCGGTGTTGCTGAAAAGGGAGTTGACCCAGCTGGGGTTCTGAAGCAGGCGTCCCGTTGAACCGGAGTTGTTCCCTGCTTGTCGCTTCATTTCGGACCTCCTCAGTCAGTTCTGGGCGATCTAAAATTCGACGCTGTCTGCAACAAGAATTATAGCAGCCCGGTGTTTGGAGTAACAGAGGACAGCCGCAGCCGCTACTCCTCTTCCAGGGTGCTAGTATCGCCTTCAGGGAGACCCAACTCACGGGCTTTGAGGAGACGCCGCATGATTTTGCCGCTTCGGGTCTTGGGCAGCGAGTCGACAAACTCTATCTCGCGGGGAGCGACGGCGGCGGCCAGCTTGCCCCGCACAAAGCGCGTGATCTCCTGCCGCAACCGGTCTGAAGCCTCATAGCCCTGGTGGAGGGATACAAAGGCCTTGACCACCTCCATGGCGATGGGGTCGGGCTTGCCGATGACCCCGGCTTCGGCAACGGCGGGATGCTCGATTAGCGCGCTTTCTACCTCGAACGGGCCGACAAGGTGTCCCGCGGTGTTGATTACGTCGTCGGCACGCCCAACGAACCAGAAGAAGCCGTCTTCGTCCATGCGGGCGCGGTCGCCGGTGATGTACCAGCCCTTCTTGAAGCGCGAGTTGTAGAGGGACTGGTTGCCCCAGTAGACGTGGAACATGGACGGCCAGCCGGTGCGAATAGCCAGGTGTCCTTCCTCGCCGGGGGCTACCTCGTTGTACTCCTCGTCCAGGATGCCGGCCGTGATGCCGGGGATAGGCCGTCCCATGGAACCGAGCCGTACCTCTTGCACCGCGTAGTTGGCGATGAGGATGGCCCCGGTCTCGGTCTGCCACCAGTTGTCGTGGATAGGCATGCCGAATACCTCGACGCCCCAGGAAACGCCCTCCGGGTTGAGCGGCTCGCCAACCGAGGCGATGAAGCGGAGGGATGAGGTGTCGTAGCGCTTGGGAATGTCGTTGCCTGCCCTCATAAGCATGCGGATGGCGGTGGGGGCCGTGTACCAGACGGTGACCCCGTACTTCTGGATTACTTCGTACCATGCAGAGGCGCGGAAGCCGCCTTCGTAGATAATCTGGGTCACTCCGTTGCTCCAGGGGGCGAACATGCCGTAGGAAGTGCCGGTGACCCATCCCGGATCGGCGGTGCACCAGTAGATGTCGTCCGGGTGGAGGTCGAGCGCCCACTTGCCGGTGGCGTACTGCTGGAGTACGGCAATGTGTCGGTGGACTGCTCCTTTGGGCTTGCCGGTGGTGCCGGAGGTGTAGTGCATTACCGAATAGTCGTACATGGAAGTGGGCTCTATGGCCGGTTCGTCAGAGGCCGCTTCCATGAGGTCGTCATAGAGGAGGTCGCCATCCTCGATGGGCGTGGAGTCGCGGCCCAGCTTGTTCACGATGATGACGTGCTTCAGGTCCGGCAGGTCCGGAATTATGCCTGAGATGCGCTTGCGCAAATCCGGCGAGGTGATAAGGGCCACTGCGCCGGCGTCCTCGAGGCGGTCCTTCACCGGGTCGGGACCGAAGGCGGAGAAGAGGGGCCCGACGACGTTTCCGGCCTTGAGAATGCCGAAGAAGGCGACGTAAAGCTCCGGGACGCGGTCCATGAAGATGAATACGCGGTCGCCTTTCTGGATGCCTAGGTCTCGAAGGGCGTTGGCAAATTTATCGGTGAGGCGTTTCATGTCGGCGAAGGCGTAGGTCTCCTCCTCACCGTTCTTGCCAAGCCAGAGCATGGCAGGTTTGTCTGGGTTGGCGGCGGCGTGCCGGTCTATACACTCGTGGGCCTTGTTTAGAGCGCCGCCGGGGAGCCAGTCCAGGTCGGATAAGAGGGACTCCCAGGTGAACGCGCTGCGCGCCTCATCGTAGTGGGAGAGGTTGGGCTTGACCTTCATGCCGTCGATTCCCGGCTTGGAGATGACTTCTGCGTCCATGCTGCGCCTCCTTGACGTTGGTAGAGTCGAGCGGTGGTTTCAACGCAAGTGTAGTGGACGTGGAATTGGGGCGTCAATCACGGATTGGGTTTGAGGAAGATGGCCGCAGGGGATAAGATATAAGCGTTTTGTTGATACAGGTCTTTGAAATGAGTAGACATTCAGGAGCGGTCAATGGTTGACGTGAGTCGAAGTAAGGGACTGAAACAGGCGGCCGAGAGCTGGAAAGACGTGGAGCTGCGCTCTCTGCTGGCAAAATCGGCGGTGGCGATTGGAGCGGGGTCGCCCACGGACGCCGGGGTCGCCTGGACGCTGGAAACCGAGGCGGAAACGCCGATAACGATGGCGGGCGGCATCCCCGACCCTGCCACGCTGCCAGCCAAGGATCTACAAGAGGCGCTGGCAAACGCCGTCCTGGAGACACCAGAGGAGACGCTGCGATACGGCGGCGTGCTGGGCTACGAGGGGCTGCGCGAGGCGCTGGCGGAGCGTTGGAGTCGGATAGATGGGGTTCCGCTGACGCTGGACAACTTCATTACGAGCAACGGCAGCGCAGGGGGCATAGCCAACGTGTGCGACGCTTTCCTAGAGCAGGGCGACGTGGTGATAGTGGAAGCGCCGTCTTTCTCAGGGTCTATTAGGACGATACGGGGGCACATGGCGGATATAGTTCCGGTTCCAGTAGACGATCAGGGCGTCCTGGTAGAAGAGGTGGCCCGCGCCATAGAGGAGGCGGAGGCATCCGGCAAGCGGGTCAAGCTGTTCTACACGATAGCCGATTTCCACAACCCCACGGGAGTAACCATGTCTTTGGAGAGGCGGGAGGCGCTGATAGAGCTTTGCGCCGAGCGCCAGGTGATCATCCTGGAGGACGCGGCCTACGCCGACATCTACTTCGGCCCGGAGCGGCCGCCGTCGCTGTACGGCTTGGCGGGCGGCCAGGGCGTGCTCAAGGTGGGCACGTTCAGCAAGCCCATTGCTACGGGACTGCGCATAGGCTGGGTGCAGGGTCGCGAGGACTTCATAGACGCGCTGAGCCGGGTGAAGTACGACATGGGCAACAGCCCGGTGCTGCTGCGGGCGCTGGCCGAATACGTGGGGTCTCAGAAGCTGGAGGAGCACCTGGAGGAGATGCGTCCCCTGTACAAAGCGAAGTGCGATGCGCTGTGCCGCAGCCTGGAGGAGCACTGCTCGCAGTACGTGCGGTTCACCAAGCCGGACGGCGGGTTCTTCCTCTGGGTGGAGTGCATAGGCCCGAAAGCTCGCGATCTGATGAGAGAAGCCGCCGAGCTGGGGCTTATCTTCCCGGCGGGGGCAACGTTCTTCCTCCAAGGAGACGACGACGATACGTCCCACATACGTCTGGCGTTCAGCACGGCAAGCGTGGAGGAGCTGGAGCAGGTGGGCCCCCGCATGCGTGAGGCGTTTGTGCGGGCAATGGGCGAGGGGTGAGAGGACGGACGGGCAAGCGGGCTGCCATGCTGGCAGTTCTTTAGCCATTTAGGGCACAGGAAGGGCTAATGAGCAAGATTGAAGTCATAACTTCAGTATCAGTGATGCGGGTGCGGATTCAAGAAATCATAGAGAAGGCTAGCGAGTGTCTTTATATCATTAGCCCTTATATAAAATTCGATAACGAAATGAAGATGTTGCTAAAAAGCAAGGGTGATTCCGATGGTGTAGACATCCGTTTTGTCTATCGTAAAAATCAAAAAAAGAAGAACCTAGCAGAAATAAAGGCCTCCCTTGACGAGATGCCTCACATTCCCAAGTACTTCTTGAACGATCTACACGCCAAATGCTACCTGAATGAAAGGATGGCTTTGGTCACATCTCTGAATCTCTATAACTATTCGATGATGGATAATGTGGAAATGGGCATCTTTGTAGATACTGATAAAGGCTTCCTTGGAATCCAGGGCAACCCAGTAGCTGAGAAACTCTACGAGAACATACGGGAGAAAGCGGAAGGGATAATCACGGCATCAGAAGTCGCCGTACAGGGTGGAAAGATGCCTTCTAAGAAGCGCGTGGTTCCAAAGGAGACCCCCAGAGTTAGCGCGGTTCCCACAAAGGGTTACTGCATCAGGTGCAGTGAAGAAATAGCGGCAGATCCGGATAGTCCCTTTTGCGCCAAGGACTTTAGGAGCTGGAACAGGTTCAAGAACGAAGAATACCGTGAGAAGCACTGCCATCTATGCGGCAGGGACTGGGAAACGACACGGGCTAGACCGGTTTGCCAGTCTTGCTACCAGCAACATACGGACTTCGTAAAAGCTGCTTTGGCTAATCGGTAGCCTGCCTCACTACCATTCCGATTTCAGCGAAAACGGGCAGGCGTAGCGACTTGGCGGGCAACGGCGTTGGATTCTTCGCCGAGCAACGGTAGTGGGTCGGCTACGGTGTTTGACCAATCGGCTCAGAAAGACAGTGGAGGGAGACGCATCTGTGGCAAGTAAGACCTACGTAGTCCTTCTAAGGGCCGTGATGCCCAGAGGTAAGAACAAGGTGCCCATGGCGGAGTTGCGCAGGGTGCTCTCTGAGGCCGGTTTTCAGAACAGCCGCACATATATTCAAAGCGGCAACGCTCTGGTGGAGAGCGAGCTTTCTCCTCAACAGATAGAAGAGCAGGTGCACCAGCTTATCAAGAGTCAGATCGGTCCGAACCTGGTTGTGGTGGTGCGGACGAGAGCGGAGCTTCAGGGGGTCCTAGACAATAATCCATAC
>CAYVEN010000037.1:0-13715 GCA_964450505.1 uncultured Dehalococcoidia bacterium
GTTACGGATAGTCACGAGGACAACATCAACTCCCCGCCTCCTAAGAGTCGCTAGTTTCTTCTGCTTTGTTGAGTTGGGCGGGTTGGTAACAACGACCTCAATTATCCGTACTGGCTGGTCTCCCTCTCCGTAGAGGATTAGGTCTGGCACCACGCCACCTACTTGATCCCATTCGCCAGGCACCTTTGCCTTTGTCACATCTGCTAGCAGGTTGTCTGTCAACTCGCCGCACGGCTCTTTAAGCACCCGCACCTCGTAATTCCACACCTCCCCCGCCTTAGTGGTTTGTGTACCTGCTCGGAGCCCGTTCGTAATTTCGTCGTAGAGTAACGCAACCGCTCTTTGATGAAGCCATGACACTGGCGCACTGGATGTTCCTACATTGTCTCTTTCTGCTACCGTCATTCTCGCTTACCTTCCTTCGGTGGTCGTTTCTGTCAAATCCATATAATTCCTTATCAATTACCAGACAGGTTCCCAAACTATGCCTTCACCATGTACAGGCTTGCCCGCGCCTCTCGCAACCTCATGATCTACTTACCTCTTTTATCATCGACAGGAACCTGTCGAAGAGGTACTCATTGTCCCAAGGCCCAGGAGCGGCCTCGGAATGGAACTGTATCCCCATGATGGGGAGATCCCTGTGTATCATCCCCTCAACCGTGCCGTCGTTGAGATTTACGTGACTCACCTCCATGCCGGGGGGGACCGTATCGGCATCCACTGCGAAACCGTGGTTCTGAGCCGTGATGTAGACACGGCCCGTTGCCAGGTCGCGTACGGGATGGTTTCCTCCGTGATGCCCGAATTTGAGCTTATACGTTTGCGCTCCAAGAGCCTTGGAAAGAAGCTGATGGCCCAGGCAAATCCCCATCACTGGCAGCTTGCCAACTAGGCCCTTTACCATGTCCACGGCGTAACCCAGATGAGCGGGGTCTCCCGGTCCGGGCGAAAACACTATCCCGTCAGGCTCCAAGTCCAATACATCTTCGGCGGTGGTGCTGGCCGGTACAACCGTTGCCCGGCAACCCCTGGATTCAAGGTTCCTCAGTATGTTGTATTTCAAGCCGCAGTCCGTGACCACAATGTGCGGCCCGTAGCCATGCTCAGACGGCGTTCCATTCCAAGCATAGGCATCGTTGGTAGTCACGGTAGCAACGAAGTCCACGTCGTCATACCTTGGCGCACGGCCAAGCCGTTCCCGCGCCTCTTCCGGGCTCAGCTCGGAGGTGACGCACCCCATCATTGCGCCCTCCCGCCGGATGCGCCTGGTCACGGCGCGGGTATCCACTTTGCTGATGCCCACTATGCTCTGGCCTGCCAGGTACTCGTCGATTGCGCCATCGCTGCGGTAATGGCTGGGATGCCTGGACTGCTCGCGCACCACGTACCCGGACACCTGAATCCGCCGCGACTCCACGTACCGCTCGTTCACTCCGTAGTTGCCGATGAGCGGATACGTAGCCACCACTATCTGCCCGGCATAGGAAGGGTCGGTGAGGATCTCCTGGTAGCCGGTCATCGAGGTGTTGAAGACAACCTCGCCGAAGGTGGTGCCAACCGCGCCCATCGATTCGCCCTCATAGACGGACCCGTCCTCCAGTACAAGGTACGCTTCTCTAACCTCCAACGGTTCCCACCTCTGCCAACTCTGAATGCACTATTCTGCCACCCGCTATGGTGGCGGCTACTCGACCTTTCAAGGTGACCCCTTCCAACGGCGTGTTCTTGCCCTTGGAAGCGAACTCCTCGCTGCGCACCACCCACTCCTTTTCGGGATTGAAGACGACGACGTCGGCGGTAGTCCCCTCCTGTAGCGTCGTCAGATGAGCATATCCCTCACCGAGTACGGAGAGGGAGCCGGTGGTCAACCTGGCAACCAGTGTGTTCAGGTCTACCTGGCCGCTATGCACCAGCCTCATCAGCAGTCCCAAAGCGGTTTCCAAGCCGCTGAACCCGTATGCCGCGTCGTCATACGTCACCAGCTTGTCGATGACCGTCTGGGGCGCGTGATCCGTGGCAATTGCATCTATCCACCCCTCTCGCAACCCTGCCACCAGGGCCTCCACGTCCCGTTGTGTCCTCAGCGGAGGGTTCACCTTGGTAAGCGTATCGTATGCTTCGGGGCCAAGCGGCCCGCTCAGGGGCCCGTCTTTGTCATGTCCCAGGGCCCAGGTCTCGTTCAGCGTGAGATGATGAGGCGTAACCTCCGCGGTTACCTTCACCCCCTGTTGCTTTGCCAACCGAACCATCTCCACCGCGCCGCGCGTCGTCAGATGCGCCACGTGCAGATGTCCGCCCGTTAGCTGGGCCAGCGATATGTCACGGGCAATCATCGTCTCTTCAGCGGCGGCGGGCCAGCCGCCCAAACCCAGACGGTTGGAGAGCCACCCTTCGTTTACCGGCGCTCCGTGCGAGAGCTCGGTATCCTCGGAGTGCTGCAGTACGGGGAGCCCCAGCCCGCTTGCATAGGCCAGTGCCTGTCGCATCAGGTGGGAGTCCTCTACCGCGCTTCCGTCATCGCTGAAGCCCACCGCGCCCGACTGGGCAAGCTCCCACATCTCGGCCAGCTCTTTCCCGGCCCGGCCTTTGGTCACGCTGCCTATCGGCAGCACGCGGGCCTTCCCCGCCGCCGCGGCCTGGCGCAGCACGAACTCCACCGTGGAAGCGTTATCCATGGCGGGGTTGGTATTGGGCATGGCGCAGATGGTGGTGAACCCGCCTCTGACGGCAGCTTCTACTCCGGTGGCAACGGTCTCTCTATCTTCGTAGCCGGGCTCCCTCAGATGCACGTGCAAATCAATGAAGCCCGGACAGGCCACAAGCCCGTCGCCTCTTATCACATGGCAACCCGGCGGCGCGTCGCCGTTGCGGAGCGTCCCGCCCGCTTGCTTTATGACCCCATCGACTATCAGCAGGTCACCCGTCTCGTCCATCCCCCTGTGGGGATCGATGAGACGCACGTCTCTTATCAGAATGGATTCCGCGCCGTTCACTGCTGCTCTCCCTGGGCTTGACTCTTTTGCCGGGAGCCCACCAGCAGATAGAGCAATGCCATGCGCACGGCCACGCCGTTATGCACCTGCTCCTCTATCAACGACTGCGTTCCGTGGGCAACGTCGGGGCTTATCTCCACTCCTTCGTTCATTGGGCCGGGATGCATCACCAGAGCGCCGGGCTTGGCCAAGGCCAGCCTATTCTTGGTGATGCCGTACATCTTCGAGTATTCACGCAGCGTGGGGAGAAGCCCCGCCTCTTGGCGCTCCAACTGGAGGCGCAAAGGCATTACAACGTCCGCTTCACTGATCGCCCTCTCTATACTGGTCTCCACCTTCACCGAGCCAAACGGATGTCCGCCTCTCAGGTGATCGCCGGAGAGGAACTCCTGGGGCAACAGCGTGGGAGGCGCGCACAGCACTACCTGAGCTTCTGCCGTCCGCAAGGCCCACAGGTTGGACCTGGCGACCCTGCTGTGGGTGACATCCCCCACGATGACAACCTTAGCGCCGTTCACCGAGCCCAGGTGGCGCTTCATCGTGTACAGGTCAAGGAGGGCCTGCGTGGGATGAGCATGCCAACCGTCTCCTCCGTTGATGATGCCCGTGCGCTCCAGGTTCCGCGCCATAAAATAGGGAGCCCCTGAATGCGGGTGCCTTACCACTATGATGTCCGTACCGGTTGCTTGCAGTGTCCGCACCGTATTGAGAAGGGATTCGCCTTTCTCAACGCTGCTGCCGGATGACGATACGTTGATGACGTCGGCGCTGAGCAGCTTCCCAGCCTCTTCGAACGAGACCCTGGTGCGGGTACTTGCTTCATAGAACAGGGTGACTATGACCTTTCCCCTCAAAGTGGGGACCTTCTTGATGTCGCGGCCGAGCACCTCACGCATGGCGTCCGTGGTGCTCATCACCAGGTCCAGCTCCTCCTGGGAGAAGTCGTCCAGGTCGAGCAAGTGGCGGCGGGCGCCGTCGACCATGCTTGGCCGGGCGATTGTCTTAGCTTGCTGTACAGTGGATGCCATAGCGGTCATTGCCTTCATCGCCGGATAGGAACCGGCACGAGCACAACCTCTTCTACACCGTCAATTTCGGCCAACCTCACCTGCACCTGTTCTTGCAACGTTGTCGGTATGTTCTTGCCCACGTAATCGGCCCGGATGGGCAACTCCCTGTGTCCGCGGTCTACCAGCACGGCCAGCTGCACCTGCCTCGGCCTGCCAAAGTCGATCAATGCATCCAAGGCGGCTCGTATGGTTCGGCCCGTGAACAGCACGTCGTCCACCAGCACCAGTGTGCGGCTGTCCACGTCCTGCGGGATCTCCGTTGAATGGACAACGGGCGGGCTGCCGGTCGCAATGTCGTCTCGGTATAACGCTATGTCCAGCGCTCCGACGGGCACGTCTCGCCCCTCTATATCGGCAATGCGCTCCGCCATTCTCTGAGCAAGAGGAGCGCCGCGGGTCCTTATCCCCGCCAGCACCAGCCCCTCTACACCCTGGTTGCGTTCCACTATTTCATGGGCTATACGAGTTATAGCCCGTCTCATGTCCTCCGCCGAGAGTATCCGTCTTTCGATCATGAAAAAACCCCTGCCAGTGGACTGGCAAGGGTCTACAACATTAGTATTCCTAATTCGGCCGGAGCCGTCACCTTACCAGCCTCACGGGACTGACTTGAAGGTCATAGCCTCGGCCTCCTTGAAGGCCTTGGCGCTACATTCAAAGTATAGCACCGGCCTCAGCCAGGTTACAATCTACAATCGCCGGATTAAAACACCTTTTTACTCTTTCACATAAGTGTACAATGGGGCTGAGTTGCAACCTACGCCAATTGAAAGGGTGATCATGCCTATATACATCCAACTGTTGACTTTGACCCCCGAAGGACGAGAACGAGCGCTGGAAGACCCGGAAAGCGTACGACGGGCCCAGTATGAAATAGACATCCCTGGGATAGAGCTGCTTGGAGAGTACGGCGTTCTTGGAGACATCGATTTTGTGAACATAGTGCAGGCGCCCGACAACGAATCTATCGCCAGGTTTTCGCTTGAGCTAGGGGTGAGGGCAGGAGTGCACATCAACACCATGCCTGCAATACCCATCTCGCGGCTTGAAGGGGCGATAAGGAGAGAGGTCCCCTCCCTGGTAACCGGAGCGCCTACGCCTGATGGGGGCGAAAGCCTTCCCACCGCGCAGAACCAAGACGAGGGCTAGTTTAGTACTAGGCTAGCAAAAGAGATCATTACCTACGTACAACGCATAGTAGGAATGCGGACTATTCGTCGTTTTAAGTGAGGAGGACTAAGATGGAGTTTTTCTCCGTAGGAGGAGCATTAAAGGTTTGGGCTTGGCTGATCTTAGTATTAGGAATACTATTTGGCCTCTTCTACGCTTACATTATATCAAACGTTGGTGATAGCAGCTTAAACTCGCTAGCATTCGTACTATTGGCGCTAGTTACAGCTGCAGGCTCTTACACACTGTTCCTTGTACTACACGGTCTAGGTGAAATAGTAGTAGCCTTGACCGAACATGATAGTTAGGAAGACAACTCGTCCTAAATGTACCCCCACTTTGAATCCAGCCTCTCAGGACGAGATCAGTCCCTCCTGCGGCTGTGTCCAGGCGAGGTTGTAAAAGGGCGCGAACTGCGGCGCGCGTGGTATCGGCATCGCTCCGAATGGCACGTCGATAATCACCGGGGCCTGCCGCTCCAGCGCCGTGGGGATCAGTGATTTCAGCTGCATCGGGTCGTCAGCCCTCATACCGATTGCGCCGAACGACTCGGCGAACTTGACGAAGTCCGGGTTGTGAAGGTCTGTCCCGTAAGCCCCTCCAAACGACTCGTCCATGTCGCGTGCCACATTGCCGTAAGAGTCGTTTCTGAACACGACGGTTACCACATTGATGCCGTATCGGACGGCAGTAGCGAGCTCGGACGCATTGAACATGAACCCACCGTCTCCGGCCATGCAGACGACGGGCCGATCGGGCCTGGCGACCTTGACTCCCAGAGCCGTCGGGAATGCATAGCCCAGGTTGAACGAGTAGCCGGAGTCTATGTACGTCTTCGGGTGATTCACCTGCCAGTGGGTGCGGGCATAGTAGCCGAATTGCGTAACGTCCCAGATTGTGAAAGCGTCCTGCGGGATGCCGCTCCGGATAGCCTCCAGCGCCGGGTATTGAGGCTCCTTTAGCCGGATGTCATAGTAGGCAATCAGGCTGCGGGCCGCCTTCACGGCCTCCACAGGCGACGGACGCTTTCCAGCCCCGGCCTCCATGAGAAGCGGAAGCAGAGCCTCTATGGTTGCCCTGGCGTCCCCGTGGAGTGGAAGTGTGTTGGCCTGGACTCTGGTGAGCTCCGTGTCGTCTATGTTGATGTTGACCAGCGTGGACGCCTCTCCCGCCGGGTTGCCAAGCGAAAAGCGGGCGCCGATCCCTATAACCACGTCGGCGGACTGCATCACTTCGTAGAGCTGATTCATCTCTTGCCGCTCGCCGCGGGGGCTGAAGCATGAGCCGTATGACAGCGGATGGCTGTCGGGAATCGTTCCCTTGCCACCGCTGGAGGTGACGACGGGTATGTTCGTCTCCTCGGCAAGCCTGACAAGGGCGTCTTCCGCGTCCGAGCGAGCCACGCCGCCGCCGGCGTATATCAGGGGCATCCGCGACTTGGCAATAACTTGAGCGGCCTCTTGAAGGTCCTGCAAGCCTGGCACGATTCGGGAGATGCGGGCGGGATTGCGTAGCGAAACCTCCTCTCGTTCGACCCCGGCCTCGGGCGGCATTTCGATCAGAACGGGCCGGGGACGGCCGGTGCGCATCTGTCTGAACGCCTCGAACACGGCATACGGCGCCTCTCGAGGCCTGGACGCCATGCCCCGCCACTTGGTCACGGAGCGCACCGCGCCGGGCTGGTCGGCGATTTCGTGAACGGCTCCCAGGTTCTTGCCGATAGCGCCGCGGGGAACCTGACCCGCTATGAGGAGTACCGGCGTGGAGCGCGAGTAGGCAACCGACAGTCCTGAAGCGGCGTTGTAGAGACCTGGGCCAGGGACGACCAGCGCCACCCCGGGGCTTCCCGACGCGCGGGCATAGCCGTCGGCCATGAATGTCGTGGCCTGCTCGTGCCGGGTGGAGATCATGCGTATGCCGGGCTCGTCCCTGAGCGCCGCAACAATCCCATAGATCTGAATACCCGGTACTCCGAAGACGACCTCGACGCCTTCCCTCACCAGTGATCCGGCGAGCGCCTCGCCTCCGCTCATCTTTGCCATGATTGCCTCTCTCAAAAGAGACGCTCCGCATAGTGGCGGAGCGTCTCTTTTACACTAAGGCGGAATCCTTCTGCCTTACTTGATCATCGCCTCCACGCCATAAGCCTTGCGGCGGGAGCGTCGGGCAACCCCGCTCCTCTGAGCGGCCTGGGCCACCGCCTTGGCCACAGCGGCTGCCACGTTTCTGTCGAAAACGTTGGGCATTATGTACTCTTCGTTGAGCTGGCTGGCCGGCACGGTATCGGCAATGGCCTTGGCCGCCGCCAGCTTCATCTCAGACGTAACCCTCGATGCCCTCACGTCCAGCATTCCCCTGAAAAATCCGGGGAAGCACAGAGCGTTGTTCACCTGGTTGGGATAATCGGAGCGGCCCGTGGCCATCACTCTTACGTGAGGCCCCGCTTCCTCGGGGAAAATCTCCGGGTCCGGGTTGGCCATGGCTAGGACAATGGCGTCCTTGTTCATCGCCTTCACGTGGTCGACGTTGAGTACGCCGGGGCCGGACAGCCCAACGAAGAGGTCCGCGCCCTTCATGGCGTCCATCAAAGAGCCCTTGAAATTGTCCTGGTTGGTGTTCTCGGCAAACCATCGCTTGGATTCGTTGTCTCCGTAATCCCTATCACGATGCAGCACGCCCTGGCGGTCAGCGCCGACAACGTTCGTTAGTCCGGCGTCCATGATCATCTGGGTCGTAGCCATACCGCCCGCGCCAACGCCCACCACAACAGCCTTCATGTCCTCTATTTTCTTGCCGGTGACCTTTACCGCGTTGAACAGCGCCGCCGTTGTGGTCACCGCGGTGCCGTGCTGGTCGTCGTGGAAAATGGGGATGTCCAGCTCTTCCTGGAGCCGCTCTTCGATGTAGAAACACCGGGGCGCGGATATGTCCTCCAGATTGATCCCGCCGAATCCAACGGCTATGTTCTTCACTGCTTCAATGATTTCGTCCGGGTCTTTGCTATCCAAGCAGATGGGCCAAGCGTCGACGCCCCCCAGCTCCTTGAACAGCATGGCCTTGCCTTCCATGACGGGCATGGCCGCTGCCGGGCCAATGTCTCCCAGACCCAGCACCGCCGTTCCATCCGTCACCACGGCCACGGTGTTTGACTTCGCGGTAAGGTTCCACATGGCCTCCGGGTCTTCGTGGATGGCCATGCATACTCGCGCCACTCCGGGCGTGTACGCCATGGACAGGTCGTTGCGAGTCCTCACCGGACTCTTGGAGCGCATCTCTATCTTGCCGTTGAGATGGAGTAGGAAGGTTGGGTCCGAGACGCTGACCACGTTGACGCCGGGCAATGCCTTTACCTTGGCTACTATCTCCTGGCCGTGATTCACGTCCCGGGCATTGATGGTGATGTCCCTGACCACCTTGTTCTGGGAAGACTGCACCAGGTCCAGCGCCGAGATGTCGCCACCTATGTCACCGATAGCAGAGGTGATGTCTCCAAGCTGTCCGGGCTGGTTGGGGTATTCAGCCCTTATTGTTACTCCGTACGCTATTGCAGGATATCTGACCGCCATTTTTGATGTCCTCCTTCAGGCAGATTCCCATTTGCGGCCACATAATACACTACAGTCGGCCTAATGGGTACTCCCTACCGTTGCCTGGCTCTGGACCTTGTGCTGCGTCTCCTGCGGCGAGCAACCCCCGTACGCCTGGCCGCCGCCGCTACAGCACGCGCCACGCTTCTCACCATTGCCCTATCGAAAACGCTGGGCATTATGTACTCCTCGTTCAGGTGACGGGATGGGACGGCGCCGGCTATGGCGTGCGCTGCGGCCAGTTTCATCTCGCTGTTCACCTCTCTTGTCTGGGAGTCCAAGAGCCCTCTGAAAACCCCGGGAAAAGCCAGGACGTTGTTTATCTGGTTGGGGTAATCGGAGCGTCCCGTCGCCATAACCCTGACGTGGGGCAGCGCGTCCTCCGGGCTTATCTCCGGCTCCGGATTGGCCATGGCGAACACAATGGGGTCGCTGTTCATCACCTTCAAGTGGTCAACGCCGATCACGTTTGGACCGGAGAGTCCGATGAACACGTCCGCCCCTTTCATCGCGCCCAGCAGGTCACCGCGGAAGTCGTCCGGGTTTGTATTCTCGGCAAACCATCTCTTCCCGGAATGTCCGCTGAAGTCCATACCCCTGTGGAGGATGCCCTCCCTATCGTAGCCGGTGATGTGTCGGCCCCCCGCCTCCTCTATCAGCTTTGCGGTGGCAACTCCCGCCGCTCCCGCGCCCGACATCACGATTCTTATCTCATCTATTCTCTTGTCCACGACTTTCAGCGCGTTGTACAAAGCCGCCATCACCACAATGGCGGTGCCGTGCTGGTCGTCGTGGAACACCGGTATGTCCAACTCCTCCTTCAGCCTCTCCTCTACGTAGAAGCAGTTTGGAGCCGCGATGTCTTCCAGGTTTATCCCTCCAAAGCTGGGCGAGATGTGCTTCACTATCCGGATGATCTCCTCGGGAACCGTGGTGTCCAGGCAGATCGGCCAGGCGTCAACGTCGGCCAACTCTTTGAACAGCAGGGCCTTGCCCTCCATGACAGGCATTGCAGCCGCCGGACCTATGTCCCCCAGACCCAGCACGGCGGTGCCGTCCGTGACAACGGCTACGGTGTTGGACTTGGAGGTGAGCGCCCAAACGCCGGAGGGGTCTTCGTGAATGGCGGTGCTGACGCGAGCCACTCCGGGCGTATAGGCCAGCGAAAGATCGTTGCGGGTGCGAATAGGCACCTTGGAAGCCATGGATATCTTGCCGCCAAGATGCAGCAGGAAGGTTGGGTCGGAGACGTTCCTTACACGGACGCCGGTCAGCGACTTGATGGTCGTGGCAATCTGAATGCCGTGATCGACATTCCGCGCATTGACCGTTATGTCCCTGACCATCCGCCCGCGCTCCGTGGAGACTATGTCTATGGCTCCAATGTCGCCGCCCACCTCACCGATGGCCGTGGTGATCACCCCTAGCCTGCCTGGCACATTGTCGTAGCTCACTCTGAGAGTAACGCTGTAAGCAACTGCGGGATAGCGATTAGTCATTTTTTGGTTTCATCAGTGTCCTAGAGAATAGCGGTGAGATATCATATCGCCTTCGAATGAATACCGCCACTATGCGCCCAAACTCTTTCCCCTCGATGGGGCGCTCCATGGCAGGCAGCTACGCCACTCTCCTGCGGCGGCTGCTCAGGTAGTCGACCAGAACGAACTCGCCCAGCCTGTCCGGGGTGGTGTAAAACGCCCTGCCCTTGTTGATTCTAGTCATCCGGTCAACGAAGTCCAGCAGGTAGTAGCTGCTCTCCAACATGAACGTGTTGATTACTATCCCCTCCTGCGTGCACCGTTTGACCTCTTTCAATGTCTCGTGGATGGTGCGGGGGCTGGGCGGGTAGGCGAAGTAGGTGCGGCCGTCCTCCATGTGTGCAGTTGGCTCGCCATCCGTAATCATGATTATCTGGCGAGTGCCCCCCTTCTCCCGCGAAAGCAGCCGGCGCGACATCATGAAGGCGTCATGCATGTTGGTGCCGGAAAGCCACGAATTCCAACTCGCCTCATGCAGGTCCTCTCCTTTCAACTCGATGGCCTGGTCGGAGAAGCCTATTACGAAAAGCCTGTCATTGCGGAACTGGGACTGCACCAGGGTATAGAGAGCAATCGCCACTTTCTTGGCGGCAATGAAGCTCCCAAACATACCCATGGAACGGCTCTGATCAAGCAACAGGCAGGTGGAGGTGCGCGTGACCTCCTCTTTGCGGTTGATTTCAAAGTCTTCCGGTATGAGCCTTACCGGCTTCTGAGGCCCGCTCCTGGTAATTGCGTTCATAACGGTGCGGTTCAGGTTCAAGTCGAACGGGTCGCCAAACTGATGCGGCTTTGTTTCTCCGGACTCTTCCCCGGACATACCCCTGCTGTGCAGCTCATGCTCGCCGAAGCGGTCCTTCTTCAGCCGTGAGAAGACCTCTTGCAGCACCTTCTGACCCAGTTTCCTCATGCCTCTTGGCGTCAGCTCGAATCTACCGCCGCGTCGTCTCACGTAGCCCGCCTCTTCAAGCTTCCTGGCCGCATCCTTCAGTGCTTCCAATGTGCGCCGCGCCTCCTCGCCAAGCATCTCCTCCACCTTCTCCATGTCCACGTCATCCAAATTCCCCCGGTCGAGAACGTCTCTCAACTGCCGCTCCAAGTCGTCCATGTCCTGCAGGTCGCGCATCAGGTCCATGGCCTGAGCCATGGTCAGAGGCTCATCTCCCATGAACCGGTACTGGTCTCGCAGATCTTCCATGGGGTACATCTGCCCCATGGCCGCGGCAAGCTGGGCCAGTTCATCCATGGTCTCCACGTCCAGCAAGGAGTCGGCTAGGTCTTCCAACTCTCGCCGCATCTCCGGCGACATGCTGTCCAGCAACGATTGCATCTGGGCCATCTGGCGGGCCAGGTTCTCCATCAGCTCGTCCAGGTTTCCAGGCCGGTCTTCGCCGAACATGGAGCCGTACCTGTCCATGAAACCCTGGAAGTCCGGCTCGCGGCCCATGGCCCTGTCCTGCAGCATCTGGTTCAGGTCGCGCAGCATCTCCCGGATGCCCGCCATTTGCCCCGGCGTCATCCCCTGCATCTGCTGCTTCATCCCCTGGAAGTAGTTCTGCAACATCTGCTGTTGCAGGGCGTCAAGAAGCTCTTGAAACCGGCGTCTGGCCTCGGGGTCCATGAAATCGTAGTCGCGCAGCTCCTGGATAGCTCCCGCCGGGCTGTCCGGCAGGTTGTCCAACCTGTCCCGGCTGCGGTTGGCCCGTTCTTCCAGCATCTTCAGCAGCTCCTGTATCTGCCGCGGGTCCTCCTCGCGCCTCTGTGCAGCCTCCTCCCTGGCCTCCCGCAGCCGCTTGTCTATCCCTTCCCGCTCGGCGCTTACCACCTGTTCCAGCCGCTCCTCGATGTCCTGGAACATCGAGTCCAGGTTGTACCGTTCCAGGTTTTGACGGCGTTGCTCGCGCAGTCTCTCCATCATCTGGCGCAGGCCTTCCAAGTTGTCCCCTTGATCGCCGCGAAAGCCGCGCCGCATGAAATTGCGCAATGCCCTGGACACGTCGCCGTGCATCATCACGTCGTCGGCAAGCTGATCCATGAGCAAATCTTCATCCAGATCGAAGACCTGCTGCGTCCCGTCCCAGCGACCGTACCGGTAAACGTAGCTCATAGAGGCCTTTGCATAGTGCGGATTTGCCTATTTTACCCTACTATTGGCTAAACCGTTTGCTATCCTTTGCCGCCTTTTCGTATAATCGGCAACACGTTCATCCGGGAGGGACATGTGAAACCGTTCTCTTTTGCTGGGCCAAAGACTCTAGAAGAGATGAATCAGGTGCTGGCGCAAGCCAGTTCCCACGGAGATATCCGCCCCATTGTCGGCGGCACGGACCTTGTTGACCAGGTGAAGAGCGGCAGACGCACGCCCTCCGTCATCATGGACATCAAGCGCATTCCTGAGATGAACCGTCTGGAGTGGGTCCCCGGCGAAGGGCTGCACCTTGGAGCAGCCGTCAATTGCACGGACACCGCGGCCTTCTCACCGGTCATAGACGACTATATGGCTGTCAAGGAGGCTTGCCAGCTTATAGGCTCCATACAGATACAGAACCGCGCCAGCGTGGTGGGAAACATCGCCAACTCTGCGCCCTCCGCCGACGCCGTGCCCGGTATGATGGTCCACGAGGCTCGAGTCGTAATCGTGGGGCCGTCGGGACAGCGCGAGGTGCCCCTTGACGATTTCTTCACCGGACCGGGCCGGAACGTACTGGCCCCGGATGAGGTCATCCTGGAGACGATAGTGCCCCCCGCTCCGGACAACAGCAGCAGCCATTACATGCGCTTCATTCCCAGAAACGAGATGGATATAGCCGTAGCAGGCGTGGCAAGCTTCGTTGCCCTGGAGCCGGGCACGCGCAAGTGCATCAAGGCCCGCATAGCCCTGGCCTCGGTGGCTCCCACGCCGGTGCGCGCCACGGCGGCCGAGGCGCTGCTTGAGAACCAGGAGATCACCGCCGAGCTTGTCCAAGAGGCAGGCGAGAAGGCCGTGGAGGCCGCCAGTCCCATCGACGATGTTCGCGGCACCGTAGAGTACCGCAAAGATCTGGTGCGAGTGCTGACCCGCCGTACCCTGCTCTTGTGCATGGAATCGCTCGGTCAGCCGCTGCAGGTAAACTAGCTAGCCAGGGAGGAGATTGTGCCAAAAATTCCCGTTTCTTTCACTGTCAATGGAGATCCCGTGGAGATACTGGTGGAGCCGTGGCAGACCCTGATGGACGCTTTGAGAGACGAGCTCCAACTCACCGGAACCAAGGAAGGGTGCAGCAACGGCAACTGTGGAGCCTGTACGGTCATGCTGAACGGGCGCGCCATAGATTCCTGCTGCATGCTGGCCGCTGAAGTGGAAGGCCAGGACGT
>CAYVEN010000037.1:13815-17749 GCA_964450505.1 uncultured Dehalococcoidia bacterium
ACCCCAAGTGAGCGCGTGGCATATCTCCGCTGGAAGGAATACCCGGAAGTTGAGTAGGGATGCTTTCAAAATTGAGGCTTATAGTGCTACTGGTGGGGATATGCGGCGCAGCTACCGGGTGTGTCTTTGGTAGTTCACTGCCCCCCGTAACTCCCGATCTGATACAGGCGAACGCTACCACCATCAGTTCGGGAGCATATCATACTTGTGCCCTAAGGTTGGACGGGTCACCGGTGTGCTGGGGTGCCGATTACCATGGCTATGGCCAAGCGCCCGGGGAGTTCGCGCCCACGGTGAAGCTCTCCGCAATCACCAGCGGAGCAGGTCACAGTTGTGGCCTGGGAGTTGACGGTTCCTGGGAGTGTTGGGGCTCTTACGATCTTGACACTAAGCTTATAGGGGACATCAAGCCATTCAACGTGGAACCGCCTGGAGCCCAAGAGCGATTCCGGGCCATAAGCAGCGGAGCGGCTCATACATGCGCCCTGCGCCCGGACGGGGAAGCCGTATGCTGGGGCAAAAACGGGCGAGGCCAGGCATCGCCGTTCGAGGGTGAGAGCCTTAGAGCAGTCAGCAGCGGTTACTTCCACACGTGCGCAATTCGGCTTGACGGCACGCCTGTATGCTGGAGTTTCCGGGCTTGGACAAAGTATTGGCCGACGGACGAAGAGCTAGCAGAAGAAGGTACGGACCTGGGGGATTTAAGTTCGATTAAATATCTCCTCCCGGGAGAAAATAGGTATATCTATATTCAGTGTCCACCCATTGACCGAGATCAAGGTTCCAGATGCTCGGAGGAGCGGCGAGAAATGTGGCAGAGGCCGCACCCGGGATGGCCGCCTGAAGGTTTGCAGCTTAAGGCCATAAGCAGCGGTGGGGAACACACATGCGCCCTGCGGTTGGACGGTTCCCCCGTGTGCTGGGGGAAGATTGGCATAGGGCAACCCCTCAATAATCAAGAATACGAAGCAGTCAGCAGTGGCGATTCTCACATATGCCGCTCGCGTGACCCCCGCCCTCCAGACAGCATACCGGTGTGCCATGGCTTCGAATCCCTGATGAATGAGCGGTTCGTTGCCATCAGTGCGGGTGGGAGCCATACATGCGCGCTGCGTGGGGACGGTTCACCGGTGTGCTGGGGGTTTGATTCGCACGGGAAGGCGTCGCCACCTGAAGGGGAACGGTTCGTTGCCATCAGCGCCGGTGGCAACCATACATGCGGACTGCGCGTTGACGGCTCGCCGGTGTGCTGGGGTTGGAATTGGGAAGGTCAGGCGTCGCCGCCCAGGATGGACTTTGCGACGGCACCCGGAGATATCACATGATAAGTGACGTGGATTTTGTGTGCTGTTGACGGACGCCCGTCAAGTATCTACAATGCCCACCAACAACTGAATATCCCGACCAAGGGGGAGCCTGAACAAGGCTGAGAGGTCCCATCCGGGGCGACCCTTGAACCTGATCTGGGTAATGCCAGCGTAGGAAATGGTTATAAGCGCTCCAAGGGGCCGCCGGTTTTCAAAGCTGGCGGCCCTTATACGTTGGAGCGTCACATGTCCACAGAGACCCTGGCCGTCATCATCGCTGTACTCACCGCGCTGGTATTCGCCGCGGTGGGCATCCTGTACATTCGGGGCCGCCGGCTCAGCGTGGAAGAGTTCATAGTGAACCGCAACACCGCCGGCGCCGGAGTTGCCGTCGCCACCGTTGTCGCTTCCATAGCCGGCGCGTGGATACTCTTCAGCCCGGCTGAAACGGGGACGTGGGCCGGACTCATAGCGCTCATTGGCTACGGCATCGGACAGGCCGCGCCCATCGTAGCCTTCGCCGTCATCGGGCCGCGAATGCGGCGGCTCATGCCGCAGGGGCACTCCGTAACCGAGTACGCATGGCACCGGTTCGGCAAGGCCATGTACGTGTTCGTGCTGGCCGTGATGCTGTTCTACATGTTCGTCTTCCTCTCCGCCGAGCTTACCGGCACCGCCCTGGCCCTCAATCTCATCGCCGACGTGCCGCTGGTTTGGACGGCGTTGATAGTAGCCATAGGGACGCTGGCCTACACGGCGTACGGAGGAATTCGAGCTTCCGTATTCACGGATACGGTGCAGTTCCTGGTCATCCTGCCGCTTTTCCTCATCGCCTTTGTGGCAACCGTGGTAGCCATCGGCGGCTTCGGCGACGCCTTCGAACCCGTACGCGATTCTTCACCGGAACTCCTCTCGCTGTCGCACACGCCCGGCATAGAGTTCGGTCTCACGCTGGTCATCGCCGTGTTCGCCGCCAACATGTTCCACCAGGGCTTCTGGCAGCGCGTATACAACGCCAAGGACAACAGCACTCTGCGCAAGGCGTTCGTGCTGGGCGGGGTGCTGGTAATCCCCATCATCATCCTGGCCGGTCTCTTTGGCATCATGGCCGTCGGCTATGGCGTCCCCGCCGACCAGGGCTCAGTAGCGTTGTTCTGGCTGATCCTGGAGGCGCTGCCCACCTGGGCTGTAATGGTGATACTGGTGCTTGCCCTGGGACTGGTCATGAGCAGCATGGACACCCTGCTCAACGGCATAGCCAGCGCGGTGACCAGCGACTTGCCCAGACTCAGGCCCTCCATCAGGACGGCATTCCTCCTCCGCTGGTCACGCGCCATCACCGTGGTGGTGGCCATTCCCACCGTATTCATCGCCGCCCAGGGCTACAGCGTGCTCTACCTCTTCCTGATTGCGGACTTGGTCTGCGCGGGCGCCGCGTTCCCCGTCTTCTACGGGCTTTACAGCAGGCGGCTGAGCGGTACGGCGGCGCTGGTAAGCTGCGTCGCCGGAATAGCGGTTGGCACGCTCTTCTTCCCCAAGCCGGACTTCTCACCGTGGTTGGACATACCCTGGGGCGGCAAGTTCCTGGTCAGCTTTGGCGCGGCGCTTGCCGTTTCCACGATTATAGCGGTGGCTTGGAGCATGATTGCATCGAGGGCCGGCGCCGCGCAGGAGTACGATTTCGAAGGGCTGCCGGATCGGGTGGGGATAATCCACGGTTAGGAGGCGAACTTGGAGCAAGACCATGACCGATAAGCGCGTTGCCATGACCATCGCCGGTTCCGATTCCGGAGGTGGCGCGGGTATCCAGGCCGACCTCAAGACCTTCGCCGCAATGGGGGTGTTCGGCGCGTCCACCGTCACCGCCATCACGGCGCAAAACACGCTGGGAGTCACCGCCATCCACGAGATACCTGCCGGAATCATCGAGGCTCAGATAGACGCTGTCCTCGCCGACATAGGCGCGGATGCGGTGAAGACCGGAATGCTCTCCTCCTCCGAGATAATCCAAGCCGTGGCCTCCAAAATGACCGAGCACAGCGTAGCCAATCTGGTGGTAGACCCTGTGATGGTGGCCAAGGGCGGCGACCGCCTGCTCAGGGAAGACGCCGTTGAGGCGCTGCGCGGCAAGCTGCTGCCCCTGGCGACTGTGATCACGCCCAACCTGCCGGAAGCCGAGGTGCTCAGCGGATTGACCATCGGGTCTCTGAAGGACGCCAGGGAAGCCGCCAAACAAATCCTGGATGCAGGCGCGGCAACCGTGGTCATCAAGGGAGGCCATCTCTCCGGCGATGAGTCGGTGGATATCTTCTACGACGGCGCGGAGTTCCACGAACTGCATGCTGAGCGCATCGACACGAAGAACACGCACGGCACCGGTTGCACCTTCGCCTCAGCCATTGCCGCCGGGCTAGCCAAGGGCCAGCCTTTACTAGAAGCGGTGACGCAAGCCAAGGAGTACGTCACCAACGCCATACGCGGCAACTTGAGCATCGGCGGCGGCCACGGCCCTCTCGACCACTTCCACGAGATGGAGACCTTTGCATAACTGCCCGCCTCCCCGTTCGTCATACCCGCGGCGGCGGGTATCCAGGGGCGGAGATGGGACACCGCTCACCATGAGCGGG
>CAYVEN010000038.1:0-17472 GCA_964450505.1 uncultured Dehalococcoidia bacterium
GAACAGGATTGAGAACAGGAACAGGGGTATCCAAACGTCTATGACCTCCGCCTTCTGGAACCCCAGCAGATCGGCGCCTATCCCTCTCTGGAACACCAGCACCATCAGCCCATACGCAGTGCCCACGGAGAGGAGGTTCATCAGGACGGCCTTGATCGGGATGACTATGGATCGGAATACGAGCATGAGAACCACGAAGCTGAAGCCCAGCACGAAGGCAAAGACCGGGATGGTGTAACGGTCGACGATGTCGAATACGTCCGCGGTGATCGCGGACGTTCCGCCGACCAGTACTTCCGCGTCCACTCCCTGGAACGCCGAAGGGATGTACTCAGCGCGGATGCGGGTGATCACGTCCACGGCCTCAACGCTGCTGGCCTCGCCTGGGATGAGCACTGTGACCATGGCCAGGTCCCGGGCCTCGTTGACAGTAGGAAACGGCACAACGGTCAGACCCTGGTGGGCGGCCAGGGACGCCATCAGGCTGCCCACAGCCCCTTGCACTGCCGGGCTGTCAATTGCTCCATCGATGACGATCTCCGTGGGGTTAACCGCACCGAAGCCGAAGGGGAAAGCCTCCTCAATGACGAAGAACGCCTCGCGCGTCTGCGCGCCCTCCGGGAACACGTCCACCCCGTTGAGGCCGGTCTTGATGCCGGGCCAGAAGAAGTAGAACAGTATGACGACTACCATAGGCACGCTTACGGCGATGATGCTGACCACTGGGTAGCGCATCACCGCGTGGGTCACCCGGTCCCAGAAGCCGTGGCCTTCCTCGCCGGGCTGCGTGGCTTGGCTCTGCCGGCGTCCTAAGAATGGGACGGGCCAGCGATTGATCCCGTTGCCCAGAATCGCCAGACTGGCGGGTAGGATGGTGAGGGTGCCCGCCAGCGAGACGAGCACTACCAGGATTGCCCCTAGGCCAAGCGCTTGGAAGAAGGAGAACGGAACGATGAGGATGCCGCAGAGGGCGATGACGACGGTCAGGCCGCTGAACAGCACCGTCCGACCCGCCGTGGCCCCGGCGCGCGCGATGGCGTTGGTCTTCTCCACGCCGCGCGCCAGCTCGTCGCGGAAGCGGGAGATGATGAGCAGCGAGTAGTCTATTCCTACGGCCAGGCCAATCATGATTATCATCAACGTGACGAAGAAGACCAGGTCAAAGACCTGCCCGATGAGCGCGGTTATGCCCATGGCAACGGCTATACAGACCACGGCGAGGCCGATGGGCATGATGACCGCGACGACGGTCCCAAAGAGCACCAGCAGAATGATCAGAGCCACGGGGATGCCCACCCGCTCCCCCTGCCGCAGGTCCTGCTCGGAGAGCTCGTTCTGCTCGTGGGCCACGCTGGCGTCTCCAATCAAGAGCACCCGGAAGTCGTCCTCCTCGTCCGCGTGCTCGACGACCTCCAGAAGCTGCTCGACATTTTTGACGGCCTCCTCGTAATCACCCGTCATGTCCATCGGCATGATGGTGGTCCGCCCGTCCAGGGAGACGAGTCCCTGGCGGACCAGGATGTCGGTGGCGTTATAGAAGTTCGGCCCCGGGGTGAGGACGTCGCCGCCGAGGGCGCTGGCGTCTGCGTACACCTTCTCCACCTTTGTCCGGAAGGCAGGGTCCTGCACGGTAAGGGCTGCGGACTGGACGATGACTAGCTCCCGCAGTTGCTGGGGGCCGCGAAGCCTCTCCTCCAGCAACGCCTCCGCCCGGCTCGACTCGGCAGAGGCGCTGAGGCTCAGCTCCGTGGTCGTTGCACTGTCTATGACGTCGACTAGCGGTTCGCCGGGAGCAATCTCGCCGTCAACGGCGAGCGCGCCGCCAACGAGCAGGAGCACAAGCCAGATACCGAGCACCAAGTAGGGCTTTCGAGCGCTGAAACGGGCCAGCCATTCGGTCAAGATACTGCTCCTGAAAAGGTTCTGTCATCCATCCTAACCTTCCCATCCAAAACCCTCTTCCCCCTTGACGGGGGAATTGAGATGGGGGTGATACGTAGCCTGAGCAACCGCACAGGCGGTATATACCGCATATTTAGTCATTGTGTATAAGGGCTCTTTCCTCTAAGCGTTAGCTATTGTACTACACCCGACTACATGCGGACATAGTGACATCTAGGTAGGCAGCATTCAGGCCGCTTCAGGCCTCGGGGGGCCGCACCCGCACGCGGCGTCCGTTCAACAGCGTACCTACCGGTGTGTACCGTACTCCCCATTCGTAGATGAGCAGCAGCACACCTCCCGTCACCGCCACCAGCAGCGACAGCTTCACTACCGATGGCAGCGGCCAGTCCTGCGCCGCGCCCTGCAGCGCAATGATCAGCGGCAGATGCATCAGGTACAGCCAGTATGAAGCGTCCGAGAGATAGCGCACGCGCGCGTTCCCCTCTCCCAGTACGGCGCGGAAGAGACCCATCAGGCACAGTGTCATCATCCAGGCGTAGGCGGCCTGGAAGAACAACGACCCGGCGCGCGCCCAGCCCTGCGCTGTCCCGCCTTCCTCTGGAAACGTCAGCGCTACGCCCGCCAGGAACACGATCAGAGCCAGTGGCAGCGTCGCTTGCCACCAACGACCAATGCGTGCTCCGCCCTCGTTGTGTGCGAAGTAGACCGCGCCAACAGCGAAGAATACGCCGTAGTACAGCAACACGTGCGGCGCAGGGAGGAGTCCCGTAAAGGTGTCCGCTCCGAACACCGGGAACTGCCCCTCAACACCCATGAAGTACTGCGTCAACATCGTCAGCGGCACCGCCCACAGGTAGAGCATCGGAGTTGCCACCAGCCGCTCCGGCAGTCGCGGAAGACGCAGTCCCAGCCGTCCCGCGATCCAAACGATCAGGATGAACGCCCCCGCCAGCCAGACCAGATACCAGAGGAACCAGAGGTGGCTAAACACGTCATAGGTGAACAGCCCGCCCCAATCTCTCAGGTACAACGCTTCCCAGTACCACGGCACGAGCAAACCCTTGCCATTGTCTACGTCCGCATCCGGGTCGCCGCGGTACGGCGCAACGCCGCCCGCCGCGTCCGTTCGCTCATCGGCGAGGCTAACCTCCTCCCCAGCCGTGGCCGTCGGCCTTGGCCGCTCCATCGCTTCGGTCAGGAGTTCCCCAACCTTTTTGCGCCCCGCATCCAGTGTCGCCTGGTCGTAAGTTAGTCCAAGTAAGCCCACGTAGTACGCCGTCGTTCCAGGGTCGGCGCGGCTGCTGTGGATGGGAAGGGCGCCGTTCGGGTGTCTGGCATTGGGATCCGCGCCGCGCTCCAGCATCAGCTGCACTATCTCCGCCTGGCCCATGAACGCCGCCGAGTGCAGCGCCGTACTCCCGTCACCGTTGAGCGCGTTGACCTCCGCGCCGTTGTCCAGCAGCCACTTCGCCGCCGCCACGTGGCCGTGCAACGCCGTCCAGGCCAGCGGAGTGGTGCTTGAGTCCGGCTCAGGATCGTCCAGCAACACACCCTCCGCCGCAAACCGCTCCAGCGCGTCAACGTCGCCCCGCTTTGCAGCCTGCCAAACGTCGTCCTCCGCCGGGGTTTCGACTCCGGCGGTGTCGCCTCCGTCTGTGTCGGAGGTCCCCGCCGCGTAGCCCCAGGCGATCCACGTCAGCGGGATCACCGTGAGCATGGCAATCACCAGCGGCAGCAGGATCCGTTGCGCCCTATGGCGCACCAGCGACCGCAGCCCGCGCTGCCGCAACAGCATAGCGGTGAAGAAGCCGCTCATCAGGAAGAAGACCGGCATCCGGAAGCCGTGTATTGCCGCTGTCAGCAGTGCGAAAGGCGTCCCGTCGCCCTCCACCGACGCATCGGTGACTGCCCACGCGCCGGGTATGAACGCCAGCGCTCCGTGAAGCACAATGCCCAGCAGCATCGCGAACGCCCGCAGCGCATCCAAATCGTGTCGCCGCGCCATGCCTCCGGTTGTCCGTTCAGTGTTCGTCATGGCGGTAAGTATACATGCTTGAGGAGACCTCAGACGGCGACGACACATCACCCTCCTCACGCTCTGAAGGGAGTCAGAACATAGCACGGCGTGCTTCCGGTTGATTCCGCCCCTTTAGGATAGGATAATCTTTAATGGAATCGGCGAGCGGGCCCAGCCCAACAGCAAAGTGAAACTGTGAGAGGACGATACGAAAAGAGAATGAAGCCTATATCTGAAATTGCGGACGCGATGGGCATCGACCCCAACCTTGTCATCCCCTACGGAAGGTACAAGGCCAAGTTGGCGCTGGATGCGATAAAGGCTGATGCGCCTCAGGGCAACCTGATCGTGGTAACGGGAATCACTCCGACGCCGCTGGGTGAAGGAAAGACGACTACGACGGTCGGGTTGGCCCAGGGAATGGGCAAGCTGGGGAAACGTGTCGCGGCCACTCTCAGGGAGCCGTCCCTTGGGCCCATCTTTGGCATCAAGGGAGGAGGCACGGGAGGCGGCGCTTGCCTGGTAGAACCCCAGGACGAGGTGAACGTTCACTTCACCGGTGACGCCCACGCCGTGGGGTCGGCCCACAACCTCCTCGCTGCCCTCACCGACAACGTTACCCAGCGAGGCCTTATTCCCGGTTTCGGCCCAACCGACTCCATGTGGCGCAGGGTCACCGACGTTGAAGACAGGGCCCTGCGGGACATCGTCACTGGCATCGGAGGCTCCCCCAACGCGCCCCTCCGGCAGACCGGCTTCGACATAGTCACCGCATCGGAGATAATGGCCGTCCTAGCCCTCTCCCAAAGCCTGGAAGACCTCAGGTCGCGGCTGAGCAGGATGGTGGTGGGCTTCAACCGTGACAGGCAGCCCGTCACGGCTCAGGACGTGGGCGCCGTAGGCTCCATGATGTCGCTGCTCAGGTACGCCATACAACCCAACCTGGTGCAGACCACGGAGGGGCAGCCCGTGCTGGTGCACACCGGCCCCTTTGGCAACATAGCCCACGGCTGCAGTTCCATCCTGGCCGACAGGCTCGCCTTGGGCTACTCGGACTACGTCCTCACGGAAGCGGGTTTCGGGTCTGACCTGGGCTTCGAAAAGTTCATGCACATCAAGACCCGCGCCGGCGGGCTGAAGCCCAGGGCCGCCGTGCTGGTGGCTTCCGTGCGGGCGCTCAAGTTCCACGGAGGCGTCCCCCTGCGGGAATTGGACGCGCCGGACGAAGATGCGGTGCGGCGGGGAATGCCCAACTTGGAACATCACGTTGGAATTGGCAGGTCCTTCGGAATCCCCGTGGTCGTGGCCGTGAACGCCTTCCCCTCCGATACCCAGGGAGAACTGGACCTGGTGCGACAGGCCGCGCTGGACGCAGGCGCATTCGCCGCGGCAAAGAGCACGGCCTTCTCCGACGGCGGCGAAGGGGCTGTGGAACTGGCCGAAGCGGTCGTCGAAGCAGCGGCCCAAGACAGCGAGGTGACCTATCTCTACCCCGAAGACGCTCCGGTACGGGAGAAGATGGAAACCCTTGCCCGCAGAGTCTACAACGCAAAAGACGTCCGTTGGGATACGGCGGCTCGTAGGAAGCTGAGAACATACGAGGCGTTGGGATGGGGCGGCCTGCCGGTGTGCATGGCCAAGACCCCCCTTTCCATCTCCCATTTGCCCTCCCTGAAGGGAAGACCGTCTGACTACACCTTTGAGATCTCCGACGTACGGGCGTCCATTGGAGCCGGGTTCATATACCCCATTGCTGGCAGTATACTCACCCTGCCGGGACTGCCTGGCTCCCCGCGCCAGTTGGACGTGGACGACAAGGGCAACATCCTGGGCCTGTGAAATCTCTTCCCCTCAACGGGGGAAGATTGAGCCTGCCCTCTATCACGATACGGGGATGAGGGTGAACCGTGTGTTATGCCGATGAGTGGGCCGCCACCAGAGCCAGTTTATGAGATAGACGGTCCTCGGCAACTTCCAAGTCATACTGGCTTTGCAGCCCCATCCAAAACCCAGCCGAATTTCCGAAGTACCGCGAGAACAGCAGGGCCGTCTCCGCCGTGATGGACCGCTCCCCGTGGACGATGGAATGAATCCGGCGCGCATCCACGCCAATAGCCTTGGCCAGTCGATACTGGGTAATTTTCATCGGGAGTAAAAACTCCTCGTTGAGGATTTCTCCCGGATGAATGGGGGGCAGCCTTTCAGGATAGCCTACCGTCTTGCCGGTCATGTCGCCTCTCTTATAGGTAACTTGAGGTTGGTAGCGTTGTTCAGCATCATCAGTTTGCGCTGAGCCCTATGCTGGATGTCCCCGGGGAACCTTCTGACTCGTCGTCGCTCAGCGACTGCTTCAGTGTCCCGGTTCCGGTAACTCCTGATCACATCCCAATAATAGTATGACGTACTATTAGTGTCAAACACCCTGGGCTTGTAAGCGCCCGCTTCAAGACCTCTTCCCCCTTGACGGGGGAAGATTGAGCCTGCCCCCTACCACGATACGGGGATGGGGATGACCCACGGCCTGAAACTTGCGATGGTGTCTCAAAAGATGGTATCTTCCGTCCGCTTGGAAGAGTCCAGGCTTGGTCTTGTAGAGGAGTTGCCCTGTGCTATACTCCGTTTTCGTCCAAACGCCTGAAACAAGTCACTCGCACATTCGGAGGCCCCATGCTTAGATACCCTAACCCCAAGACAAGCCTTCTGGCCGCTCTTGGATTGCGCTCTCTGGCAGTAGTGAGCATTGTTGCTGTGCTGGCCCTGTTGGCCCTGTACATTAATGGGACTCCTACAGCGGGCGCACAGTCCGCATCGTGCGAAACGACCGACCTGGGTGTCCTCGGCGCAGAGGCGGATGCAGAGCTGCACACGCACGGACGCTGGACGACCGATGACTGCGACTCGCGCTTCCGCACCGGCAGCGATGCCCACACCTACAGCTTTGAATTGGCACAGGGTGGACGCATCAGGATCGGCCTATCCTCCGCCGACGCCGATTCGTACCTCTACCTCCTGGCCGCAGACGGCAGCCGCATCACGGACAACGACGACGGCGGTGACGGCCTCGATGCCCGCATCGAACGGGACCTCACCTCGGGAGTATATCAGGTAGAGGCCACCACGGTAGGTGGTCGCGGGCGCGGAGCGGCGGACTTCTCTCTCTCCGTCAGCCGCGTCGCCGGCTGTGCTCCGGTCAATCTCGGCGCACTTGAACCAGGCGTTGACCTGACGGCAACCGGCTCTTGGACGCTTGATACCTGCGGTTCGGGCTTCGTCCCGGAACACCCCGCGCACCGTTACGTGTTTACCCTGTACCAGAGCAGCCGCGTTCTGATCGACCTTAAGTCGGACAACGGCGACCCCGTCCTCTCCTTGATCTCGTCCACTAGGGACCTGATCGGCGCCAACGACGACGGCGGAGAGCAGCGTAACTCACGCATAGAGCGCTACCTGCAGCCGGGTATTTATCTCATCGAGGCCACCACATACCTTGAGCGCGACTACCAGCCTCTCGCCGCCGACTTCACCCTCGTCGTTCAAATCGTGGACGAGGAGGCGAAGCAGCAGAGCTTCCAGTTGAAGATCGAAAAGACCCATACTCCGGACCTCGTGGTTGCCGGTGAGCCCTTCCCGGTCAACTACCGCGTGAGCAACCTGGGCGGAGGCGACCTGGCCGACGTGGGCGGCGCTGCCCAGATATACGTCGTTGGGCCTCGCGTCTTCGAAACCGTCGGCCGGGTCCCCGCGTCGGCAGGACTCTGGCAGGCCGGAGTCTCATACCACTCCGGCCCGGAAACGGCAAGCGCCTCTAGCATCTCCATTGACCAGGCGCCTCCCCTCAAGATCACCTTCGGCAGCCCTGGGCCCACCTGGTTCTTTGTCGGCGTCGTTACCTACGACTACCAAGGCCAAGAGGTCGGGTTCCACGGCCTCTGGCAGAATCTGGTGGTCCTCAGCACCTTCACATTCGACACGGTCACGGTAGAGGTGGACGGTTCTGATTACGAAGTGTCCGCAGAAGCGGATGACGAAGGGTTGGTGACGGTCTCCGTCACCGCGGTCGACGACCCCAACGCCGAAGTGGCCGCCTCAACGCGCGCCAAGGCCATCTATGCCGCCGGAGTGCAGACCCAAATGCTCGATGGTGTCTTCCAGCGTCCCTCTATATCGGACCTGCCCACAGAGGGGCCACGGCAGATGAAGACGATCGATGACCCGTCGTCCGACACACTGCTCCGGGCCTTCGTGTACCAGTACTTTAACGCCGTCTCCACATCTCGGCTCACGGAGACCCTCGACGCGGGTGAGGTGGTCAACCCCGTGAAGGTTGAAGACCTACTTCTTGACACCGCGGAGACGGCATCCGCCAGATACGCTTCACAGGCGGCCTTTTGGACAGCCCTTCAAGAACAGGTCCAGAGAGGAAATTCTATTTCGCCGGAGCAGGCATTCACCTTCCAGTCCCAGCTCGCCTACGCCGAACGCGTCCTCTCGCCGATGGTCGCTGCGGGAGAAGCAGTGCGAGCATCACGGGCCGCAGACCTTGGCTGGAATGCCCCCGAAGTGCAGGCCATGACCGCCAAACTCGAAAAGTTAGCCTCCTGCGGCGCAGGCGAGCCGGCCTTGCAAAGCGCCCTGGATGAGTACGGTGTAGCAAACGCGGACGCGCTATTACAGCTCGATTCCGAAGCCAGGGCGGTGCTGCCGGTCTACGGCCTTGCGGTTGACTCCGTGCTCTGTGGCGTCTCCGAAGCTGACGTCGTCAGTTCACGCTTCCTCAGGATCCTCTCAATCTCAAACGACCAGGAGATTCAGCGCCTATTCGGACAGGAGCAGCCCCCGGCGCTCGTCACATCGCCCCACCAGCTGCGCATCATCGCCAGGATGGGAGACGACGACCGCATCGAGCTGGGCGTGGAGCTCCCCGGTGGACAACAAGAACTGCCAACCATGCGCTACCTGGCCGCCGACTCCCCGGTCGACGAGTGGACCGTCAGTACGGACGTTGAGGTGGGCGAAGGCACCATCGGCAGGGTCCGCGCCCGGCGACTGGCCGACGGACGGGCTGAGTTGGGATTCCTAGCCGCCGACGGAGAGGATATCTTCCCCGACGTACGCTTCCTGCCCGCCGACATGCCCACAGGAGTCTGGTTGCGCACCAGCGAGATCGAAGTGCCCCAGGCCGCCGTACTGCAGGGAGAAAGTTGAAAACCGGTCCCAAAACCTCTTCCCTCTTGATGGGGGAAGATTGAGCCTGCCCCGTACCACGATACGGGGATGAGGGTGAAGGGAGCCAGGGTTACGTAAAGGTCTGCCCCTGTGTGCCGTTCAGGGCTACACCCTGTTCGCGGTTAGCACGCCGTCCATTACGGCGCCTACCTCTTCTACCGTGGCGGCAATGGTGGCGCCCGCATCGGAGAGGGCGTGTATCTTGTCGGACGCGGTGGCTGCGTTGCCCGTTATGATAGCCCCGGCGTGGCCCATCCGCTTGCCCGGAGGCGCAGAGCGGCCCGCCACAAGGGCAACCAGCGGCTTGGTGAAACCGCCCTTCTTGATGAACTCCGCCGCCTCCTGCTCGCGGTTGCCGCCAATCTCTCCTATCAGCACCACCGCTTCCGTTTCCGCGTCTTCCTGGAACATGGCCAGCACGTCGACGAAGCTGGTGCCCACCAGGGGGTCGCCGCCAATGCCTACGCAAGTCGACTGGCCTATTCCTGCCTGGGTCAATGCGTTGACCGCTTCGTAGGTGAGCGTTCCGCTGCGGGATACCACGCCCACGTTGCCCGGCATGTGTATCTCAGAAGGCATGATGCCCACACGGCAACGGTGCCCGGGAGAGATCACGCCCGGGCAGTTGGGGCCAATGATTCGCATGCTGGATTCCGGCAGGGAACGCAGTACGTTCACCATGTCCAAGGCTGGCACACCCTCCGTAATGCAGATAGCCAGGGATATGCCCGCGTCGGCGGCCTCCAATATGGCGTCGGCTGCGCCGGGAGCGGGCACGAAGATTATCGAGGTATCGGCGCCGGTCTGCTTCACCGCCGTCTCCACCGCATCGAAGACGGGCACCGTCTCCTGGAACTTCTGGCCGCCCCTGCCCGGAGTCACTCCGGCCACAATGTTGGTGCCGTACTCCAGCATCTGCATAGAGTGGAACGTGCCCTGCTTGCCGGTAATGCCCTGCACCAAGATACGAGATTTCTTATCTACTAGGATGCTCATGCTGAGCGCATCTCCCTCAGGATTTTCGTAGCCTCTGCAAGGCTGTCCACAAAATGGGTGTTGAGTCCGGATTCCCGGAGAATGCGAGTGCCCTCGTCTTTGTTGGTGCCCAGGAAGCGGACCACTATGGGCAACTCTCTACGGCCCTCCGGCACGGCCCGGACAATGCCCTCCGCAATGTCGTCGCAACGTGCAATGCCGCCAAAGACGTTTACCAGTACGCTTGTCACCTGCCGGTCGGCCAGAATGATGCCCATGGCCTCAGCCACCCGGATGGGCTCTGCGCCGCCACCCACGTCCAGGAAGTTCGCTGGCTCACATCCGCCCTCTTTGATGGTGTCCATGGTGGCCATGGCCAGCCCGGCGCCGTTCACAAGGCAGCCGACCTCTCCGTTCAGTTTGACGTACGCTATGCCGGCCTGCCCCGCCTTGGCCTCCAGCCTGTCCTCTTGATTCCAGTCACGCAGGCCGGGCATATCCAACTGGCGGAAAGCGGCGTCGTCGTCCATGGTCATCTTGGCGTCCATGACAACCACCTGGCCGCTTTGGGTTATCGCCATAGGGTTGATCTCCGCCAGCGAACAATCCCTCGCTATGAAAGCGCGATACAAGCGAATCATCTGGTCGGCTATGGTGTTCGCCAGGGCGGAGGGCAGCCCCATTCCCGCCGCAAGACGACGCCCCTGGTAAGCTCGCAAGCCTACCGTCGGCTCCACCACCTCTCTTAGAATGAGATCCGGGTGATCGCGGGCTATCTCCTCTATCTCCATGCCGCCGGCGCTGCTGGCGATGACCACGGGCGCACGAGCAGTAGCGTCTATGACTATCCCAACGTACAGCTCCTGCTCAATTTCCAGGGCCTCTTCCACCATGACCATGCTTACCGGGGCGCCTGGTCGTCCCGTTTGAGGCGTTACCAGCCGGGTGCCCAGCATGGCCGCCGCGGCGTCCTCCGCCTCTTCAGCGGTTTTGACCGGTCTGATGCCGCCGCCCTTGCCGCGGCCCCCAGCGTGCACCTGGGCCTTTATCACGGCGGGCCTGCCCAAGTTGCGCATTACATCGCGTGCTTCTTGGGGTGTGGTGGCAACGCCGCTGCGCGGCACGGTCATGCCGTAACCTGAGAGAATTAACTTGGCTTGGTATTCGTGCAGCTTCATATGCGCTCTGGTGTAGGGAGTGCCCTCCATACTGTAACAGACAAGTGGATAAGGAAACAATTAAGCCGTTACATAGAGGGAAGTGCAGAATAGACGTGCTTTTCGTGCCTACGCCGTGCATACGGGTTTTTGCAAAGCGGGATCCAGGCTAGGAAGCCGCATAAAAGGCGATGGGTCTCGGCCGGTCATTCCATATCTGCACTTCATCCCGTTCCATCTCTGGATTTGCCAGTGCCACTCTTCTGACCCTTGCGATTTTTTCGGCCTTGCTACACCCTATGCACGTATAGTTGTCCCATCGGGTTCCAAGGCAGTAGTTCCGAATGGCAAAGAACTCGTTGGTATCTACGGTCAGTGCCATTGGGTAGAGATCGGGCACATACTCCCTCCTCGATATTCTACAGACGGTGTCCATGAACTCTACCCCCGCCGACTCTTCCAGGGCGAGGATATCCTGGAAGGTCTGGGGCCCCGCTCTCCTGAACTGGTCGACAACCTCAGCCGCTTTTGCCAATTCCTCAGTCGCAGTGGCATCCGGCGTAGCGGTAGGCGCGGGCTGTGCTGGCGCTCTGCATGAGGCAAGCACTAGAATCAGAATGAAGAAGACCGCGTAACGCATTTCTCACGCCCCGGTCAGCTTTAGGAATGCCACACCGGCGCTGACTACCGCGACCATCACCCCGTACATCCTGACTCCCAGGGATTGAGGACGGCTTTGGATGCCAAGTGCGGTAGAGTCGCCTCTATTCAACAGAAACCAGCCGAGAACAGCGTGCTTAATCGGCCACTCTGCAGTAGCCAGAGAAGTGAGAGCCGCGGCGGTGGTCGATGGAAAGACGGTCTGTAGCTCGGTCGCCAGGTGATGCGGCATGAAGGAGTCGCTGTCCATCGCCTCCAAAAGATTCATCCCGAAGCCGTCTGCCAAGACCAGAACGAGGTGCTGAGACGGCCCGATGAGGTCGGCAATACGGCGAGACCCAGCCGTCATCATCACATCCCTGGAACCGGCCAGCGAGGCCGCAGCCCTGGCAAAATCGACGAGGTTGAGCGCGTCGGCAGACGGACGTATCAGATCCCCGTCCTCGAAAGCGGCCTGCAGCCTATGGCCGTCGCTCCATTCAGCCATCTGTAGTGCGTACCAACTCCTGCAACCGGGTCTCCGGCCTGGCTCCCATGTGGCTGATGATCTCGGCGGCGGCTATGGCCCCTATGCGGCCGCAGGCGGGTAGGTCGTAGCCGTGGGTCACGCCGTAGAGGAAGCCGGCGGCGTACAGGTCGCCTGCCCCGGTGGCGTCCACAACCCGCTCCACCGGCACGATGTCGATGTTGTGGGTCTCCTCGCCCGTGACTATTATCGACCCCTTTTCGCTGCGGGTTACGGCGGCCAGAGGGCAATCGCGACGTATCCTCCCCACGGCCTCTTGGACGTTCGACGCCTGGTACAGAGAGATGATCTCCTCCTCGTTGGCAAAGAGAATGTCCACGTGCTCTAGGATTAGCTCCCGGAACGACTCCCGGTGGCGGTCGACGCAGAAGGGGTCGGAGAGAGTCAGGGCCACTCGTCGCCCGGCGTCGTGGGCCAGGCGCGCCGCCAGCGCCATGGCCTCCTTCGCCTCGGGGGCATCCCACAGGTAGCCCTCCAGATAGGTGATGGAGTGCCTGCGAATGGTGTCGGCGTCAATGTCCTCAGGCCCCAGCTCCGTGGACGCCCCCAGGTAGGTCGCCATGGAACGCTGGCCGTCAGGCGTGACGACAATCAGACAGCGGGCCGTTGGTGAAGCGGAGACGGCCGGCGAGCTGCCAAAGTCGATTCCCAGGGAAGCCAGGTCGCGACTGAAGATGTTGCCAAGCTCGTCGTTGCGCACCTTGCCGATGTAGGAGCCTGTGCCCCCCAGGGAGGCCAAGCCGGCCATGGTGTTGCCCACGGAGCCGCCGGATATCGCCACGGTGGACTCCATAGCATCGTATATTGACGCGCCCTGGTCTGCGTCTATCAGGGTCATAACGCCCTTTCTCATGTTGTGAGTTGCCAGGAACTCCTCGTCGGCGTGAGTCAGGATGTCCACCATCGCGTTGCCAATGCCGACTACGTCCTTGAGACTGCTATCTTCTCTGTTTATGATCCCTCTCCTTGCTAGGCCGACCCCACCTTACATCTATTCCGAGCTGGGCATGCACTACCGGATGCCGAAGACACCCGATGAGGCTGGCAATATGGCGAGAGCCGGCCGTCACGGTGCAACGCCAACCGGGGTCATCCCAGGATTTCACTGACCAGGGACAGCCCGTCTTCCAGTTTGCTCTGCCAATCGTCCTGCGGATGGCGAACCGCGTTGGTGCATATCCTAAACAGGCAGACTGCCTCCCGTAGATTGAGCTCCCGCTCATGCCATCCGAACCGCTCGATGGCGGCGGCTCTGAACTCCTCCAGGTACGAAGTTGTAGCGTCGGCGTCTCTCAGACGTCCGAACCGGGATCTCCACCGTAAATGTGCTATGAAGTTCCCCACATCAAGCATGGGATCGCCAGGGCCGGCTTCCTCAAAGTCCACCAGCGCCATGTCTCCGTTGGGCAATACCAAAATCTGGTCGTCGTAGAAGTCGTTGTGCGCAAGTGCGGAGGGGCTCCACGATTCTACAAACGGATCCAGTGACCTGGTGACTCTCTTAAGGATGAGGGATGCTGTGTCAGCCTCTTGGACTAGGTGCGTGAAACTTCGTTTCGCCCGGCTATAGGCGCCGGATAGGTTGAACGGCTGCCCCTGGAGGCCGCCTTCAGGTTCGGCCCACAGGGTCTCTAGCCCGTGGATAAGGGGGCCCGAACCGGGTTGCATACCTCTGCGAATGAGGCGTCTCAAATTCTTGCCTGGAATTTCCGACATCCAGACCACAGCGCCGTCAGGCCAATGTCCCGCGATCCTGGGCGCCACAAAGCGCGAGCGAGCGATGACTTCCCAGCCCCTGAGAAACGGTGAAAGACTGTGTGGCCGCATCACCCTTGCATAGAACCTTGTCCTGCCAACGCGATGCCGCAGCACGGCTCGATTGCCAGGCCGGTAACGGACTACCTCAACGTGCATTCTCCGTGCCCCAATAGCCATAACGTGCCTATTGACCAGCTTGAGAGCAGCATTCGGATCAACAGCCTGTCCCAATCCTGGCAGGCTCTCGTCGTCGGGAAACTGAAAGACGTCTACAGGCTTTCCGCGCTCAAGCCTTGCAATGAAGTGCTGCCAGGGTACGTACGCCTCCGGGTCCCATTCAGCGAAGTAGCTCACGATGGCCACCCTGCCCGGAGTGTAGCTGATCTGGCGAATGCGAAACTGATCCGGAACAGGGTCGTCCTTTCCCATGAGCGAACGGTAGGCCGAGCAGACCCATTCCGGGCTAAACAGCTTCTGCAAGTCACTCAGGCCAGTATCTTTGGGAAACTCGACTCTGGGGTGCAGTGGGACTGCCGTTACTGAACCTACCACGGCGCCTCAGCTGTCTCAACTGCTGTTGGAGTCATCATCGTCGCTGACCGTTGATGGAGTTGGTGGCGTCGGCGTGTCTATCCCATCCGAGTCCGTCCCGTCATTGTCCGTCGGTGTTGGCGTATCTATACCGTCCGAGTCCGTCCCGTCATTGTCCGTCGGCGTCGGCGTATCTATCCCGTCTGAGTCCGTCCCGTCGTTGTCCGTCGGCGTCGGCGTGTCTATCCCGTCCGAGTCCGTGCCGTCGTTGTCCGTCGGCGTCGGCGTGTCTATACCGTCTGAGTCCGTCCCGTCATTGTCCGTCGGCGTTGGCGTATCTATCCCGTCCGAGTCCGTTCCGTCGTTGTCCGTCGGTGTTGGAGTGTCTATACCGTCCGAGTCCGTTCCGTCATTGTCCGTCGGCGTTGGCGTATCTATCCCGTCCGAGTCCGTTCCGTCATTGTCGGTCGGCGTTGGCGTATCTATCCCGTCCGAGTCCGTTCCGTCGTTGTCCGTCGGTGTTGGAGTGTCTATACCATCATTGTCGGTGGTATCCACACCATCGTTATCGGTGTACGGAGTCTCAACCCCGTCGTTGTCCGTTTCCTGGGTGTTGATGCCATCAGAGTCAGTGCCGTCGTTGTCGGTGGCAGTGAGTGTGTCCACACCGTCATTGTCGGTATAGGGGGTATGGATACCATCGTTGTCTGTGGTGTCCTCGCCGTCGTTGTCGGTGTAGGGAGTGTCGATACCGTCGTTATCAGTCTCTGGCGGGCCTTCGTCGTCATCCTCGTCAACCTGCACTTCATAACTGAAATACGAGGCAGGACGTGGCATCGAAGCAACTCTTTCCGATTGCTCGTGGGTGGTCATAGCCATGACCACACTGCTAAACACGAGCGCCAGCCCCAGCGTTAGGGAAATAACAATCGCTACAAGCGAGACTAGCTTCCTACAGTACCTGGCCACCAAACCGCACACTACCTAATTAAGTTCCAATCTGCCGCTAGACATAGCTATAATACCACGCCTCTCTGCTGGCGCCACTCTAGCCTACCAAGAATGACATCGACCATGAAGTAGTTTGAGCGGCTACAGTCTGGACGCCACGGTACATCTGTATATGGCGGATATGGCGGCGCGTTGCCAATGCCGACTACGTCCTTGAGGCTGCTATCTTCTCTGTTCATAATCTCTATCCTTGCTGGGCCAACCCCACCAATGTATACGGTAGACAGAACCGTCTTCGAATTTGTGGCTGGATATTTCTAAGACTACCTGCAGGCGCAGGTGCCCGTTGCCTAACGGGCGGCGCCCACCGTCTGCAACGCCCAACGCCAGTGGCTGGATATGGACAGTTGGTTGTGGTGGAAACCCTGGACCAACCCCTCTTCGTCAATGACATAGGTCACCCGCAAGTTTCCCACACCGGTATCACGCCTGACGTCGAAAAGGCCACCCACACGGCTATCAGAATCACTGGCCAAGGGCAGGTCAATCCTGAAGTACCTGAAGTACTTGGCCAGGCGCCTTAGCCTTCTCTCCTTATCAGTGCTGATGCCGACCACAACGGTGTTATGATCCGCCATCTTCCCCTGGGATTTTCCAAATCCCCAGTTCTCGGACATTCAACCAGGGGTGAAGGCCCGCGGGAAGAAAAAGAGGACAACCTTGGAGCCCCGGAGGTCGGAAAGGATGAACTCCTCGCCGGAGACCAGGGTGATGGTGAAGTCTGGCGCTGCGCTTCCTGTCTCTAACATGAGTCCAAAACCAAGAAGTGGGGCATTTCTGCCCACACAGGATTACCGGTGGCCGCTCAGTAGACGATCGGGGGTTCGCGGTCAATCAAGCGAATCCGGCGCCGCCTCAGTGGGTTGATCAATCGATTCCCAGACCACAGTGAACTATAGCATGAACGCATTTCAATCCGCTACCGGGATGCGAAAGAACCCCCGCCTGGCGCAGCCATCCCGGAGTTCTGCCATTCGCTTGGTCTGTGGTAGCGATTTTTCACTCCGGTGAGACGGATGAGTTGCGTTGGGGCCCGAGCGTATTGGCTGATGCATTGCCTCGCCGTGAACGAGATGACTCCACCGCAATACGGAGGAGAGGCCGGAGATGTGCTACTATCTGTACATGATTATTCAATCGAAGGTGCCGACCGTTTTGGCCTTGGTTGTGCTTGTGGGCGCCACTCTGATCGAATGGTACTGGGTCTGGGGAATCTTCTTTCTTTACTGGGCCGTGTTGGGGATCGGGAGGGGAGAGGCCTTCGTGGTGCAGACCGTTTCACGGGACGAAAGCCCCGTGCTCTTCTGGCTCATAAGTGTCACGTGGCTGGTCCTTGCCGTGCTCGCCATCTTCTACGGCCTCTTCCCTGAGGCCGCTCTATCCTGGTTGGGATATGGCAATGGCTGACCACAGAGGGATGCCCATCCTGCCGGTGGAAGCCTACACCTCGCAACAGTGGTTTGATCGGGAACAGGAGCGCATATTCTCGCGCACCTGGGCCTGCGCCGGCTTTGCTGAGGACATAAGCAAGCCGGGGCAGTACGTGTCTGTTCAGGCAGGGCTGAACAACATATTCATCGTAATGGGGCGGGACAGGCGGCTGAGAGCGTTCCACAACATCTGCCGCCACAGAGGAACGCAACTGCTGCGGGCCGTGGGCGAGACCCAACGGGCCATCGTCTGTCCCTACCATGACTGGACGTATG
>CAYVEN010000039.1:0-17332 GCA_964450505.1 uncultured Dehalococcoidia bacterium
CTATACTCCGTCCACGGCCAGCACCTTTCCAGTTGAGGAGCTTTGCCTGATCCTCTTCAATCGCTCGTATTCATCAGACCGGTACCACTTCCTGAGGTCGTCCATGTCTGAGAACTCAATGACCACCAGGCGCTTGGGGTTCCATTCCCCCTCCAAGCCGTGGACTGCGCCGCCTCTGACCAAGAAGCGCCCGCCGTATTGCTCCACCGTAGGAGCCACCTGGCCTCGGTACTCCTCGTAGGTTTCCGGGTCGGTGACCTCTATCTCTGCGATCAAATAGGCTGACATGGGCGCTCCTTGGATTCGGGGGATTCCCTAAAACTCGTCGAACATGCGCTGGATCTCCTCCGGGTCGCGAGTCCTGGTTAGGGCTAGGCGGAGCAGGATACGGGCCTTTTGAGCGCTCAGGTTGTCGCCGGCGATGATGCCATCCTCCCTCTGTATCCTGGAGCGTATCATTCGCCCCGAGCCGGTGCGGTTGACGGCTACCACCATGGCACCCTTCTGCCGCGCCTGACGGATGTCATCGCTGCCGCGTGGCCCGCCGCCCCCTGCGCCGGAACCGGCGAGCACGATGCCTTCGGCGCCGGCCTCTACGAAGGCGCGCACCGCCACGCCGTCCGAGTCCTGGTAGGCGTAGACGATGTCGACCCTGGGGAGGTCGGTCATGCCGCTCACGTCGAATCCGGTCTGGTGGGTATGCTTGCGGGTGGACTGCCTGTAGAAGACGGGCTGCAGGTCCGAGTCCATGTAGCCGAGGAAGCCCAGCTCCCGGGATTGGAATGTCTCCAGGCGGTGGGAGTTGGTCTTGGTCACCTCGCGGGCGGCGTTGATTTCATCGTTGAAGCAGAGCATGACGCCCTTGCCCCGCGCTTCCGGCGAACCGGCCAGTATCAGGGAGCCGAGCAGGTTGTTGTCTGCGTCGGTGCCCATGGCGGAGGGGGGCCGCTGGCAGCCGGTGACCACCACGGGCTTGTCGCTTTGCACGGTCATGTGCAACCAGAAGGTGGTCTCCTCCATAGTGTAGGTGCCGTGGGTGACCACGATACCGGCGACCTCCGGGTCTTCACGGAAGATGTCGTTGATGAGGTTGGAGAGCTGGAGCAGTTCCGGGGTCTTGATGCCGCTGTCGACGAAGAATAGCTGCTCCGCCATGGTGCGCACGAATTCTTGTGACTCCGGGATCCGTTCCAGGTTTCCGTGGACGTCCAAGCGCTGGCCGGTGCCATATTCCACGAAGGTTAGGCGGGGTGAGCCCCACTGGGAGATGGTGCCTCCCGTGCCTAGTAGCCATACCAAGGGACGGTTGTCGTTAGCCATGATGTTTGCTCCTTCTGACAGGCGCTGAAGCACCTGGTAGTGGAAGGGATTATACATAAAAGCCGCGGTGGACATTGAGGGATGGCAAAGTGAGATTATTCGGGTATAATCATGGACATGGCAGTGTTTGTGTCCCTAGCCGTGAAATGTTCAGCGTTCTCTCGCTCAGAATGGGTTGACCCGTGTTGTGCCTTGGATCGCCTCTCAGGCTGGAATCAGTGGACTAGACCGGCCAACTACAGGAAAGGAGTCCGCTAAACATCTATTGAAAGCACTGAATCTGACCTGCCTCATCCGCGGCAGGCCGCTTGAATCGAGGCCGTACAGGCGCACCCGCGCGCTGAGGGCCGCAACCCATTGAAGGAGAGGCGAAGACCTTTCCAATTAAGAGACGAAGCAACGGAACGTTGCTAGCAACTAAGGAGAGAAACTTGAGGATTTACGTAGGGAATTTTGTATACGAGACAACGGAGGAGCAGCTCCGGGAGATGTTCGAGGAGTTTGGAGGCGTGGGAGAAGTCTCGGTTGTCCGTGACCAGTACTCCGGCCGTTCCAAGGGATTCGGTTTTGTGGATATGCCGAGCAACGACGAGGCCAACAAGGCGATAGAGGGGCTCCATGGCAAAGAGGTCGGCGGGCGCGCTCTGACGGTCAGCGAAGCCAGGCCAAGGACGCCGCGAACGTTCGATGGCGGAGGCGGCGGTGGTGGTGGATTCGGCCGTGGCGGTGGTGGCGGAGGCGGAGGCCGACGCGGCGGCCCGCGCTGGTAAGATAGCCGGGATAACTGAATAGTCCGATATATAGAGAAAGCGCCTTACTACAGGCGCTTTCTCTATTGTCTCAGCAGGGCGGGGGCGTCTCACTCGCTGTCCGCTAGTTCATCCAGAGTTTTCGTCCAGTCGTCCCTCCATTCCTGGACAAGGGTTATTCTATCCTGGGTCTGGCCAATGGATAGAACGGGCGAGGCCATACTTTGACTCAAGGCACGGTTCAGGGCTGTGAGTAAGATGTCGCTTGCTTCAATCAGCCTGTTCAGTAGAAGTTCGCTATTCGGGTTGGTCATTTAGCTCCTCATTCGTGTGTAGTGACGGTTGGATGCCGTCGGTAAGCATACAGGATTCCCCGCTGTGCTTGGAATGACTGATGCGGCGGCAGCTAACGGCTTTTGATAGCATAGCCTACGCTGGCTAGTATATAAGTTGGATACGGGACAAAGATCGACCTACTTCCGGAGGCAAGAATGGAGCAAAGGCAGCCGCGGTTTGTGCATGGCCAAGAGGTGACGGTACGAGCGGGCATATCGCAGATTCTACCCGGCAGGGAGGGTTCCAGGCTGTTCGCTGCCGCAGATGCGGAGAGCGTGATGGGGAAGACGGGCGTGGTTGAGTTCGGCGCGTTCCCCTTGGTTCCTGTCGATCAGGATGGCCAGAACGCGGTGTACGGCAGCTTTGCCTACGTAGTGGCGATAGGCCACAGCCGCTGGCTCATCTGTGAGGACTGGCTGGAGGCCGTACAGTAGAAGCGGGCCGGGGAGCTGGGTGAATGCCCTCGCTATTCCTGGGGGGCCGCCACGAATTTCATGGAAAGGGAGTTCACGCAGTGACGAGTGTTGGTCTGGGTGAACCGTTCTCCGACGAAGACGTGGCCGAGATGTCCGCCGCAGCTGGCGCATTCTATTTCGGTGCGCATACCATCGGGGTCGGGCAGGCGGACCACTGCGCCGGGCACCTCTTTGTCGAACGCGGGCCAGCCGCAATGGGCATCGAACTTGTCGACTGATCGATAAAGCTCTGCGTTGCAGCGGCGGCAGATGTAGGTGCCGGGCTCATAGAAGTCGTCGTACTCGCCGGAGAAGGGCGGTTCGGTCCCATTTCCCTCAATGACGTACCGTTCCGCAGGGGATAGAGGATTGTAGCTTGCTTGTTCCATGGTTGCCGCTCCCGGCGTAGTTTTGTTTAGTATAGCACTAGCGTTTGCCGTGAGGCGTCGTTCCGCCAAACTAAAGCTCCAATTCGGTTCCCACGCCTTGTGCCAGTGCTTTCTCATAGGCGTGGTTGAACGCCACTACGTCCAGGGCTGCTAGGCCGGTGGAGTCCATAACCGTCACTTCGTCGCCGCTTTCTCTTCCCTTCTTCCATCCGTTGACTATTTCCCCTAGCTCGGCGTATACGTCGTCCTCGCTCATCGTGCCCTGGGCTATGGGCGCGCTTACTTCGCCGCCTATTTTGCACTGCTCCAGGCTGTCCACGACCACTTTGGCTCGGCCCAGTATCGCGGGGTCCAGCTCCCTTTTGCCCGGGGCATCGGAGCCGAAGGCGTTGAGATGGGTTCCAGGGGAGACCGATTCGTTCTGGACAACGGCTTCCTGGGAGCGGGTGGTGCAGTAGATGATGCCTGCGCCTCGCACTGCTTCGTCCGGTGAGGCGACGGGTTTCAGGACGACGCCAAGTTCGCTGCCCATATCGGCGGCGAACTGCTGCGAGGTAGCCATGGTCCTGCTCCACACCCTGATCTCTCCTGGGGCGCCGTACTGGGCAATGTGGCAGCGCAGTGTATGCCTGGCAAGGTTTCCCGCACCCACCATTGCTATGCTGTGCACGTCCGGGACTGCCAGATACTTGGAGGCTATGGCCGCGGCGGCGCCCGTTCTGAGGAAGGAGATGAAGAAGGAGCCCTGAGCCATTATGCACCTGGGGACTCCCGTTTCGACATCGGTGAGGACGGCAAAGCTGTGCATGCTGGATAGGCCGAACTTGGAGGGATTGTCGGCGTACCCGAATCCCAGCGTCGAACACAGGGTAGGGACCGGAGCCATGGAGCCCGACCTGAAATCGATATCGCTGTTGGGTACGGTTGTGTGGTAGGCCACCATTGGCGAAAAGCTGGCGGGGACTTGGCCTCGGAGGCTTTGGGCGTACAGCCGGAAGGCGGTTTCGGCGTGCTCCAGGGCTTCGCCCGGCGTGATCAGCGGCCTGACCTCCTCTTCCGATAGGTAGAGCACCGTTGCTGCGCCTCTATCCGCGGACATTTGCATCCCTCCTAGTGGTTCTGTTTGTGCGTGGCTTGGACTCCGGCCATGGGGGGGACCTAGCTTTCAATTTACCGGCCTCCTCATGGGGATTCGGATTTAGCCATGACTTAGGGTGTATTCGTGTGCGCTTCCCGCATAAGTTACCACACATTCAACGGGCGGGAACCCGCTACCCGCGGCCGATGTAGGGCATGTCGGTCGCCATGATCGTGATGAATTGGACGTTTGTGTCCAGTGGCAGATTCGACATGTACACGACTGTGTTGGCGACGTGCTCGACGTTGAACGTGGACTCTGCCTTAATCGAGCCGTCGGCCTGCGGTGCGCCATCCTGCACCGAGGATGTCATGTCCGTCGCGGCGTTGCCGATGTCTATCTGGCCGCACGCGATGTTGTACTTGCGGCCATCGAGCGAGGTCGACTTGGTAAGGCCGGTGATAGCGTGTTTCGTAGAGGTGTAGGGGGCCGAGTCGGGGCGTGGCGCGTAGGCCGCTATCGAGCCATTGTTGATGATCCGGCCACCCGTCGGCTCCTGGGCCTTCATGATCTTGATCGCTTCCTGAGTGCAGAGGAACGTCCCCGTTAGATTCGTATCTACCACCCGCTGCCACTCTTCGTAGGTCAGATCTTCCAGAGGTACCCGGGGCGCTCCGTGGCCGGCGTTGTTGAACAGCACGTCCAGCCTGCCGAACGCCTGCATTGTCTTGGCGAACAACGTGCGGACCGACTCAGGGTGTCCCACGTCCGTCCGGACGGCCAGGATGGGCGCGCCGGCTCCGGCCTCCGCGTTCGTTTCCTCCAATAGTTCCATTCGCCGTCCCGCTATGACGACAGAGTAACCGTCTCGCAGTAGCGCCAGCGCTGAATGCTTGCCGATCCCCGTCCCTCCTCCTGTAACGATAGCGACCCGTCCGTTTGGGCTCATCTGTAGCATCTCCCGGTTAAGTGTTTGTCATGGCCTCAGAATAGCGTCTCTCAGCCACGACGTGAAGAGATCCCAAGGCAAAAAAAGAACGTACAGCGGAAGGGATGCTGGTACCCCCAAGGGGATTCGAACCCCTGATCTCCACCTTGAAAGGGTGGCGTGCTAGGCCGCTACACCATGGGGGCATTGTGAACACGAACTAAAACTATAGCAGGACAAGCCCATCAAGGATAGAGAGAGGGGTTCTCCAATCCTGTGGTTTCGGGCAGGCCGAACATGAGGTTCATGTTCTGGACGGCCTGGCCCGCGGCGCCTTTCACCAGGTTGTCCAGGCAACTCACCACCACCAAGCGCCCTGCTTTTTCGTCGATGGTGGGGTAGACCAGGCAGTAGTTGCTGCCCAGCGTGTGCTTGGTCTGCGGAGGCAGATCGGTGACGCGCACGAAAGGCTCCGAGCGGTACGACTCCTGGTAAAGCCGCCGCACCTCATCCTTGCTGATCCCATCGACCAGCGGAGCGTAGCAGGTGGCAAGGATGCCGCGCGTCATGGGTATGCGGTGTGGAATGAAGGTGACCCTGGCGCTTTCCGCCTCACGGAGACCGGCCAACTCCTGCGCGATCTCCGGCTGGTGACCGTGTCCGTCCAGTCCGTAGGCCACAACGTTTTCGTTGGCTTCGGCGTAGTGGTCCATAATGCTGGCGGATAGGCCGCCGCGGCCTGCGCCTGATATGCCTGACTTGGCGTCGATAATGACATCGTCGTTGACGATGCCCTCACGCACGGCGGGCAGCATGCCCAGGATGGAGGCCTCCGGGTAGCAGCCGGGGTTGGCGGTCAGCTTGGCGCTCTTGATGTTCTCGCGGTGTATCTCCGGCAGGCCGTAGACCGCATCGGAGAGAAGATGGGGTGCCGGGTGCTCTACTTTATACGCCGCCTGAAAAGCCGAGGCGTCGCGGATGCGGAAGTCGGCGGCGATATCGATGGCCTTGACGCCCTGCTCCACGAAAGGGGCCAGCGCCGCAGCGCTTGCGCCGCTAGGCAGGGCGGAGAATACGACGTCCACGGAGCCTTCGATGGACTCCGTTATGGGCAAGTCGATGTCCCAGAGGTAGGGCATCACCTCAGGGACGCGCTTGCCCGCCGCACTGCGCCCGGTGACGGAGACCACCTGGGCTTCCGGATGCCGCCAGAGCAGACGGGCCAGCTCCGAGCCTGAGTATCCTGTGACGTTGATTATGCCTACCTTCATACCATTCTCCTAAACAACCAGCATTACGAGTATAGCAAGAAGACGGCGATGCTCACAATCAGGGGGGGGGGGAGGGATTGTAACTTCCCATGGAGGAAGAGACGGTATTTAGGCAGTGGGCTGGATCGAGGCTATACGCTCCACTGCCTTCCGTACATCGCCGAAGTCTTCGAATTTGGTGCAGGCGAGCCCACTCGACTGGAAGTGGCTGTAGAGGGTGCTCCTGGCGATGACATGGTCCGCTTCTGACGCGGCTGGAATGTCGGACTTGCCGTCGCCTATATAAACTACGGGGCGGCGCTGGCTCTTATGGTAGCGCAGCCATGAGAGCTTGAAGCCCTGCGAGAGATCCGAGCCGGACGGGTCGGGGTAAGGCAGTACGACTCCGCTGGGGGTGATTTGGCTGCGGGCGCAGTGCACCTCAATGTTGGACAGGCCCAGACTACGCATTACTGGGAGTACATAAAGGTCTATACCGTTGCTCACCACGGTGAAGTGAATGCCGCTGTCCAAGCAGTACTTTACGAACCGGGAAAAGCCGGGGCGCACTTCAACGTTGGCAAGCACAAAATCGTTGATGGCTGCTTCATCGGCATTGAGCAGTGAGAACTGGCGTCTGTTGCTTTCTTCAACGCTGATTCGGTTGGCGTCGTAGAGCGCCTGGGCACACTGCCATCCCTCTCCAGCGAAGGCTTGCAACAGTAGATGACTGACGTTGCAGGTGACTATTGTTTCGTCGAAATCACATTGCACGGTGAGCAAGGGATGACCTAGTTCATGCCTCTTCTGGCTACTGCGAGACGCCAGACCACGACAAGGTTGGTTGCCACGGCGAGAATGAGAAGCGTGGCTGCGCCCTGTCCCACGATGGCCCCCAACATGACCAGAAGCATCCGCGCGTCTCTGGAGGCAAGGGAACCGGCGAGGCCGGAGAACGCTCCGCCGAGGGTGGCCTCGGCGCGGGCGCGCGAGTAGCTGATCATAAGGGAGCCTGCAATGGCGAGGAGGCCGAAAACGAGCACCAGCGAATCCGCCGTTCTGGCCTCGAATTCCAGCGCCCAGTAGGTGAAACCGGCAAGGATAGCCACATCGGCGTAGCGGTCGAGCACGGCGTCGAAGAAGCCGCCGAAGCGGCTGGTCATATCCTTGAGGCGCGCCAGGTCTCCGTCCGTGCCGTCGACTATGGACGAGATTTGTGCTGCAATGCCTGCCCAGATGTTGTAGCCGGCAAAGAACAGCCATAGTGAAGCCAGGGCTATCACAAAGCTAGCAAACGATACGTGATTGGGGGTGAGGGGCGTCCTGGCTAATAAAGCAGCCAGGGGTCGTGAAAACCTCCGGTTAAGGTAACGCGATACCAGCCCTTCTTTCAGTGATTGTGCCATTATTGTCAGAGATAGCTTTCCTTACGTATACCAAGTCCTCCCACGTGTCCACGTCGTGCCAGAAGCTGCCGGAGACGTCGCAGGCTTGCAAAGCGCCGCCCTCATTGATCAGGCGAGTGACGGCGTGACTGAGCTCGTACTGCTTTCTTTCCAGGGAGAGCTCTTTGTCGATTGCTTTAAAGATGTCGGGCGAGAATCTGAAGACGCCGGCATCTATGCCGTTCCAGTGCTCCAGGTCCTTCCCTATGGCGACTATGGAACCGTGTTCTTCCACCAGTACCCTGGTGCCTTCCTCCATCTGGCGTAGGGAGAAGTCGAAGTCAACGGCTAGGGCGTTGTTCTTCCCCTGGACGTCCAACATAGGGGAGAGAAGATCCGGCGAGACCATGTGGTCGGCCATGGAGAGGATAATAGGCTCGTTTTTACTGAAGTGGCGGGCTGCGTAAACGGAGAGGGCGTTGCCCAGCCTGTAGTGCGGGTTGAAGATGAACTGAACATTGAGTCCGTACCGTGAACCGTTGCCCACCCAGCGCTCCAGGTATTCGCCCTGGTGTCCGGTGATTATTGCTATATCGTTGATTCCCGACTCAGCGAAAGCCTCCAAGGTGTAGTCGATGATTGGACGACCTGCTACGGGAAGAAGAACCTTGTGTTTGACGCTATGGTGCCGAGCAAGCCTTGAACCGAACCCAGCCGCCAGTATCACACCTTTCATGTGTTGAACCTCCTTTTGTGACCCCATGGCGACCAAAAAGTTGCCTGAAAAAGCGCAACGTAACGCAAGACAGCTATGGAGAGGCCAGCATGGAATAGAACGCTGACGGAGTTTAGCCATCGGCACTGCTGTGAGCAGCGCAAGCTCCGTTAGGCCAATGTTTAACAGCAATGAGGGGATATGTCAAATGCCAAACGTCAGAGAGGGAAGCGCGGTTGTAACTGTCCTTCCGTCCCTCAGGCGCTCTTACGACCCAGGACGCGCCGGGCAGCACTGGCTACGTCGGAAGCGGCAAGGCCGTATTTGTCGAACAGCTCCTGGGGCTTTCCGGATTCGGCGTAGCCCCTGACAGCGACCATCTCTATGGGGACGGGCTGGATTCCGGCGGCAGCCTGTGAAACGAGACTGCCCAGTCCACCGTGGATATAGTGCTCCTCGGCGGTGACTATGGCTCCGGTGCGGCAGGCGTCGGCTACAGCGTCGAGGTCAAGAGGCTGAAGGGTGGACATGTTGACAACGCGGGCCTCGATGCCTTCCCGCGACAGGGCATCCGCCGCTTCCAGGGCCGTGGACACCATTATGCCGCAGGCGATGATGGCCAAGTCGTTCCCAGGGCGGAGCGTCTCCGCCTTCCCCAGAGTGAATTCAGCCCCGTTGGGGTGGAGCACGGGGATGGCGGGCCGCGAAAGGCGTATATAGAAGGGTCCTTTCGTGCTGGCGGCGAGCTTGACCGCAGCCTCGGTCTCGGGACCGTCGCTGGGGACTACCACGTTGAATCCGGGCAGGGCGCACATGAGGGCGATGTCCTCTATGGATTGGGCGGAGATGCCGTCTTCGCCAGTGAGCAGTCCGGCGTGGGTGCAAACTATCTTCACGTTGGCGTTCATCTGGGCTATGTTGATCCGTATCTGGTCATAAGGGCGTCCCGTGCCGAAAACGGCGAACGTGGAGGCAAAGGGAACCTTGCCGGTCATGGCGAAGCCGGATGCCATGCTCATCATGTTCTGTTCGGCGGGGCCAAGATCAAAGAAACGGTTGGGGAACTCTTTGGCAAACATAGAGGCGAGGGTAGAAACGTTGAGGTCGCCGCCCAGAACCACCACGTCGGGGTGGCTCTTGCCCAGCTCCAAGAGTGTCCGGCCAAAGGCTTCACGCGTAGCTACTGTGGTCATGAATCCGTTCCTAAGTGGTGACTAGATTACTGCTTTCCATCTCTGTGATGAGCGCCGAAATGCTCTGTTCCGCGTAGCCCATCTCGGTCATGGCCTCTTTGGCTTCACCAGCCGAGAAGCCGAGCTCGAACATAGCCTGTCCCGCCTGTTCCCAGGTGGGGGCTTTGCCGTGAAAGCCGGGGTTGTTCTCCATGAAACTGACCCCTTTGCCTTTGACGGTGTTGGCTATGATAACCGTGGGTTGCCCCTTGACTTGCATGGCGCGCTGGAATCCTTTGTACAAGGCCGGAATACTGTGCCCGTTGACCGTGAGGACTCGCCAGCCGAAGGAGCGCCATTTCTGCGCCAGCGGTTCCAGTTCCATGACCTCGTGGGTGAAGCGGTCGTTCTGGATGCGGTTGCGGTCCACAATGGCGGTCAGCGTATCTATCTTGTAATGGGCCGCCGACATCGCCGCTTCCCAGACCTGCCCTTCGTCGCACTCACCGTCGCCCAGCAGGACATAGGTGCGGTAGCTCTTGCCGTCCAATCTGCCGGTCAGGGCTACTCCTATGCCAAATGAGAGTCCCATGCCTAGGGAACCGCCGGACATCTCTACGCCGGGGGTGCCTATCTTGGCATGTCCCTGCAAGTGCGTGTCTATTTTGCGGAAAGTGCTCAGATCGCTCCGTGGGAAGTATCCCCTGTGAGCCAGCGTCGTATAGAGGCCGGGACAGGCGTGCGCCTTGCTGAGTATGAAGCGGTCTCTATCCGGGGAGTGGGGGTCTTGCGGATCAATGCGAAGCACCTTGAAATAGAGCGTGGTCAGAATATCGGTCTCGGAAAGGGAGCCGCCGGAGTGGCCGCTGCCTGCCTCCGCGATGCTGAAGAGCAGGTCGCGGCGGATCTTGCGGGCGGTCTCCTTGAGGCGCGACCTTTCTTGTGATGAAAGCGGTTCGGCGAGATCAGGTGACGACAGAGCCATAGGCACGGAACTCCCACAGAAAATAACACAGCGATTATAACAGCCTGAAAGCCCGATGTAAGGGGGTATGCTACCGTTTTCTATAGAGTAGAGTATGGAGTATGCTCCAGGCCTGAGATGATCATAGACTTTCACACCCACGTGTTTCCGCCCCGGCTTATGGAGGAGCGCAGCGCTTATGCCAAGCGGGACGCCACCCTGGCAGCGCTGTTTGCCAACCCCGACGCTCCCATGGCAACCGCCGAGGACCTGATTTCCGCCATGGATGAAGACGGGGTAGACTCCGCCGTAATCATGGGCGTGGGCTGGACGGATATGGACATAGCCAGGGAGGCCAACGACTACCTATTGGAGTCGGCGGCGCGTTACAGCGGCAGGCTTATTCCGTTTTGCTCGGTGAACCCCGCCTGGGGTGAAGACGCTCTGGGTGAAATCGACCGCTGCGCCGCCTCCGGGGCCAGGGGAGTGGGAGAGCTTCACCCCGACACGCAGGGGTTCAAGCTGGGAGATAGGTCTTTGATGGACCCATTCATGGACTGCGTGAAATCGCGGAAGATGGTGGCGCTCACGCACTCTTCAGAACCGGTGGGGCACACGTACCCAGGCAAGGGCACGGTGACGCCGGACGTGTTGATGGAGTTCATAGAGCGATACCCGGACGTCGTCATAGTTTGCTCGCACTGGGGAGGCGGTCTGCCTTTCTACTCCCTGATGCCCGAGGTGAAGCGGGCTTTGGGCAACACCTATTTCGACAGCGCAGCTTCGCCTTTCCTTTACCGCGCTTCCATCTATTCGGTGATGTCTAGAATGGCCCGCCCCGGCTCGATACTGTTCGGCTCGGATTTTCCCTTGCTGAAACCGGGACGGCTGATGAGACACATCAGAGCCGCTGATATGTCGGCAGAAGAGAAGGAACTGATCCTGGGGGAAAACGCACGGCTGCTGCTGGGCCTCTAGAAGATGCAAAGGGACGGAGACGCCGGCGTTTCAAGACTGTTCATCGCGGTGGAGCTGACACCTGTCGCTCGACGGTACGCGGAGGAAGCTCTCCGCATATTCAAAGAAGGGCTGCCTTTCGGTGTGCGCTGGGTGAGGCCGGAGGGTATCCACCTTACGCTAAAGTTCCTGGGCAACGTATCCAACGATGCGATACCGACCATAGAAAGCGGCATGCGCCATGTGGCAGAAGGGATTTGTCCCTTCACGGTACGGGTGCAGGGCGCGGGCTGCTTCCCTAGCACTAGGAGTCCGCGTGTGCTAGGGCTGGGGCTGCAGGGCGAGCTGGAGCCGTTGCTAACCGCTCAGTCCCGGCTGGAAGATTCGTTGGAGGCGTTGGGGGTGGAGAGGGAGAACAGGCCATTCCGGCCACACTTGACGGTGGGGCGTGTCAGGGGTGGACTGCTCGAAGGTTGGTCGGAGAGATTGGAAAAGACGTTGCAGATTGTAGGGGCAATGGGCCCCTGCGAACTTCCGGTGAATGGGCTGAGCCTCATGGAAAGCGTTCTGGGAAGGCAAGGGGCCGTGTACACTCGGAGGGCTTTTATTGCTGTAAACCGCCATTGACATTGCTTGCATATTGCGGAGGTTGTGATATACTTCTCAAACTTTCACGATTGCAATAAGGGTGAGGAGGTACAATTGGAGGCTACATTCCCCAACTGCCAGCAATGCACATCAGGTCTTCTGGTGCCCCTATCTGATTTTGGGAGCCAGGGCGCCCCAATAAAGTACAAAGCATGGGTGTGCACCCTTCCGGACTGCGGTTTCAATATCAAGATCAGAAACGGCGACGTTTATCTGAACGAGCCGATTCACAGCGGTATCAACCACGTTTCCAGGATTCGCTAACCGTACTGGAACCCGGTACCTGACCGGTATACGGTCGGGGTTAGCCTGACTGAGACAAACGGTTTCTGGTTACTGGCGCCGCTTTCCGTGTGAGGGTTGTGTAGGCGCACTTTCGTCACTCCCGAGAAGTCGGGAGCCCACACCCCCAGTCTTGGACTCCCGTGTCAAGCATTTGAATTACGGTGTCCGTTGGCTCCTGGGAATAAAGTTTTGAGACAGCCATTCTTGACACCTTTTTTAGCGCTGCCTATACTTTTGGAGATAGCAAAGGCTGAGAAGGGGAGTAGTAGGTCGTCAGCGAGGCCCAGAGAGCCGGGTGAGGTGGGAGCCGGCGCCAAGCGCAAGGACTGAATGGACCCCGGAGCCGCAGCCCGAAACCGTTAGGGAGTAGGCGCTGCCGGAGGAGCACCGTTACAGGCTCAGGCGCATGCCGAAAGGCCCCGCGCCGTTAGAGGTCCCGACATGTTCGGGATGAAGAAGGGTGGCACCACGGAGAAGCCCCGTCCCTAGATGGACGGGGCTTCTTGCATTGAGGCGCAGTTTACCAGATGAGGAGGATACAAAATGGACACCAAGATATTGCTTGAGGAGAAAGAGATACCGCAGGCTTGGTACAACGTTATGGCGGATATGCCGTCGCCGCCTGCGCCGGTGATACATCCCGGCACCAAGCAGCCCATAGGCCCGGACGACCTTGCGCCTCTCTTTCCCATGGACCTGATAGGCCAGGAGGTTAGCCAGGAGCGTTACATTCCCATACCGGACGAGGTGCGTGACGTCTACAAGCTGTGGCGTCCTACTCCCCTGTTCAGGGCGGCGCGCCTGGAGAAGGCGTTGGATACCCCGGCTCGTATCTACTACAAGTACGAAGGGGTTAGTCCGGCGGGAAGCCACAAGCCGAACACCGCGGTGGCCCAGGCCTACTACAACAAGGAGCAGGGCACAAGGCGCATAACCACCGAGACCGGCGCGGGGCAGTGGGGCAGCGCCCTGGCCTTCGCCTGCCAGCAGTTTGGCATCGAGTGCAAGGTCTACATGGTGCGCATAAGCTACGAACAGAAGCCGTATCGCCGCTCCATGATGGAGACCTGGGGCGCCAGCGTGGTGCCCAGTCCCAGCATGGACACTCATTCGGGACAGGCGATACTGGGGCAGGACGCCGACTCGCCGGGGAGCCTGGGAATCGCGATCAGCGAGGCGGTGGAGGACGCCGCCACCCATGAGGACACCAAGTATTCGCTGGGGAGCGTGTTGAACCACGTGCTCATGCACCAGACGGTGATTGGACAAGAAAGCAGGCTGCAATTGGAGAAAGTGGACGCCTACCCAGACATGGTCATCGGCTGCGTGGGAGGAGGCAGCAGCTTCGCCGGTATAGCCTTCCCCTTCGTGAAGGACAAGCTGGATGGACGGGACATCCGGTTCATTGCCGTGGAGCCGGAAGCTGCGCCGACCATTACGCGGGGCAAGTACACCTATGACTTCGGAGATACCTCGGAGCTGACGCCGCTGGTGAAGATGTACACGCTAGGCCATACGTTTGTGCCGCCCAGGATTCACTCCGGCGGCTTGCGCTATCACGGCATGGCGCCGCTGATTAGCCAGCTCTGCAACGAGGGCATAATAGAGGCGCGGGCGGAACACCAGAACGGCGTGTTCGCCGCCGCGGTGCAGTTTGCCAAGACGGAAGGGATCATTCCCGCCCCGGAGCCCTCGCACGCTATCAAAGTCGCCATAGACGAGGCGCTGAAGTGCAAGGAGACCGGCGAGGCTAAGAACATACTGTTCAACCTGTGCGGCCATGGCTACTTCGACATGTCTGCGTACGACGCCTTCCTGGCCGGAGGATTGGAAGACTACTCCTACCCGCGCGAAGAGGTGGAAGCGGCGCTGGCGGGCTTGCCGCAGGTGGGGTAGGGGACGTGCAGGCGTGCAAAAGAGCAAAAGGGCAAAGACATTCATGAAGCAGGTTGGATCAGAGTTCAGGCGGATGAGTCTGTGGCAGAAGGCCCAAGACTTTGCAGATCAAGTAGCACAAGGTGTAACCAAATTGCCAAAGGGTAGAGTAGCTGATGTTATTGGGAATCAGTTGCTGAGAGCATCGGCTTCTATTGCCGCGAATATTGCAGAAGGGTACGGCAGGTATTCTCAAGCGGCCTACCGAAACCACCTCTCGATAGCACGGGGGTCAGCCTTTGAGGCGGAATCATGGCTTGATCTGTCAATCCGGCAGGGACTAATTGACGCTGAGCACAGCTATCACTTAATGGAACAATGCGTTGAAGTTCAGAAAGCTATCACACTAAGGATGAAATCACTGGCGGAAGCCAGTAGAACCTATGCAAAGGAAGAGGTTGCCGAATATGAAGCCTGACTCATCTCCCACTTGCCCGCCTGCCCGTTTGCCTGCTTGCCCGTCTTCGCGCATTCTCACCGGCGTACGGCCCACCGGCGCTTTGCACCTGGGGCATTACGTAGGCGCGCTGGAGAACTGGGTGCGCCTACAGGAAGAGTACGACTGCTTCTTCCTCATCGCGGACTACCAGGCGCTGGGCGATCACCTGGACGATACCGAGGGGATACGTCGCTCCGTGATAGAGGTGGGACTGGACTGGCTGAGCGTGGGTCTGGATCCGGAGAGGAGCACGTTCGTGATCCAGAGCTATGTGCCTGAGCACGCCGAGCTGGCCATGCTCTTCTCCATGGTCACTCCTTTGGGCTGGCTGGAGCGGAATCCTACTCTCAAAGCCGAACGGAGCAGGTTGGAGGCTGAAGGGCTGTCCGTGGGGTTCTACACCTATCCGGTCAGCCAGGCAGCCGACATAGCCCTGCCCAAGGCCGACCTGGTGCCGGTTGGCGAGGATCAGGTGCCGCACATCGAGATGACGCGCGAGGTGGTGCGCCGCTTCAACCGCATGTTCGGGGAGATGTTTCCAGAGCCGGAGAGCATGGTGGGCCGTGTGGCCCGGCTGCCCGGAACCGACGGCCAAGCCAAGATGAGCAAGAGCCTGGGCAACGTCATCTATCTATCGGACGACGAGCAGGCGGTGCAGCAAAAGGTGCGCAGCATGTACACCGATCCCAAACGGGTGCGCGCCGATATTCCCGCGGAGCCGGAAGGCAACCCCGTCTTCGCCTATCACGACGCTTTCAATGAGGATACGGCGGAGGTGGATGACCTCAAGGAGCGGTACCGCAAGGGCAAGGTGGGCGACGTTGAGGTGAAGCAGAAGCTGGCGCTGGCGTTGAACCGGTTCCTTGCTCCCATCAGGGAGAAACGCGCCTACTATGAAGAACGCCCCGCCCTGGTGCAGGAGGCCCTGCTTGAAGGGACGCGGCGAACCAAGAAGGTGGCCGAGGATACGATGAGGGAGGTCAGGGAGAGGATGGGGATCCTGTATTTCAGTGAGGGGGAGTAGGTTTGTCGGTGCACAGAATGACAGGTGCGGCAGTTGGGATTAGGTGGTAGACGGATGGCGTTTATAAGAAAAGCCGTTAGTGGAGATAAAGAGCAAGTGTTTGCACTTGCCGAGGACTTTGCAACGTCCTTCCGTCCTCGCTTGGATGCTTTCACCGAGGCGTTCTCCCGGCTGTACGAACAAGACGACGCTCTGATCCTCGTGGCCGAGGAGTCGGACCAGGTTATTGGCTACCTGCTGGGCTTCGATCACTGGACGTTCTTTGCGAACGGCCGCGTTTCCTGGGTAGAGGAGATCATGGTACATCAAGACTATAGACGCCGGAAGATTGCGAGTGCCCTGATGGACGGTTTTGAGCAGTGGGCGTCATCGCGGGGATCCAAGCTGATAGCCCTTGGAACCCGGAGAGCGGCGCTGTTCTATCTAGCGCTGGGTTATGACGAATCGGCGATTTATTTCCGCAAGCTCATTCTCACGGCAAGGTAGGCTGTAGGACTAACTATGTACACACCAACTCTTGAACAGGTGAAGACCCTGCTCCGCGAGCAGGAAGGCAACATGGCGCCGTTGTACCGTGAGATCAACGCGGATCTTGAGACGCCAGTATCGGCGTTTCTGAAGATAGCCCGCGGGCCGTACTCGTTCCTGCTGGAGAGCGTGGAGGGTGGCGAAAGGCAGGCCCGCTACAGCTTCATAGGCACCGAGCCGTACCGTGTGCTCAAGACGGGCCCCGGCACGGACGACGGCGAAGTTGATCCACTGCTGCCCGTGGAAGAGGAGCTGTCCGCATACAGACCGGTAAGCGTGCCTGGCCTTCCTCGCTTCCTGGGCGGCGCTATCGGCTACCTGTCATATGAAACGTTCCGCTACCATGAGCCGCGGGTGACCGCGCCGGAGGCCGATCCCATCGGAGTGCCGGAATCGGTGCTCATGTTCACCGACACCGTTGTCGTCTTTGACCACCTGCGGCACTCCATCAAGCTGGTTTCACACGTCCATGCCGGAGACGACCTGGAAGCCTCCTACCAAGAGGCGGTAGACCGCATTGAAGCAATCGCTGGGCGTTTGAGCCAGCCGCTGGCGCCGCAGTCTGCGGAGCTAGGGAGTGACGGCCACGCTGAGGGCGCTTCCAACTTCACCAAAGAGGAGTACATGGAGGTGGTGCGCCGCTGCAAGGAGTACGTAGTTGCCGGCGACATCATACAGGTCGTTCCGTCGCGGCGGGTGGCTCAGCCCACCTCCGCCGAACCCTTCGACATATACCGCGCTCTGCGCATGCTCAATCCGTCGCCGTATATGTATT
>CAYVEN010000040.1:0-17280 GCA_964450505.1 uncultured Dehalococcoidia bacterium
GGACTCGAACCTACGACCAATCGGTTAACAGCCGACCGCTCTACCACTGAGCTACCGGGGAGTGCGGAGACAACCCTCTGATTTTAGCCTGTCCGCTGCGGGCAGGCAAGTAGACCGTACGTTGGCCGCGCCTGCCATCTTCCACTTCCCGCCATCCGCCGGCATCCCTAAAATATACCCATGGTAGCGCCAAGCAAAACCGCGCCTGCAACCCTCCTGGGGCGCTTGTGGAATCCCGCCGCCTCACTACCAAAACATGTCCCAACTTGCCGAAGGATTCGGATTTGTTTCTCACACCCAAAAAAATTTTGGTTCGTTTTAGCCTTGCTAGTTGACATAACGTTGGAAACAAATACCGACAGTAAGCTCGGCTCCCATTCAGCCCGTCGCCCCGTCTTCCTTCAGCTTTGCCTGCTCCTCCGGCGTATAGCCCAGCTCGGTGAGGATGGCGTCTGTTTCCGCTCCCATGAACGACGGTTCGTGGCGCAATTCGGCGGGGGTGCCGGCAAACTTCATCCCGAAACCGGGTTCGTGCTGTTTCTCCCCGGTGTCGGGAGCGGTTATGTCCAAAATCATCTCGCGGGCTTTGAAATGAGCGTCGTCCAGGAAGTGCTCCATCGACGAGTTAACCGGCCCGAACTCGATGTCGTGCTCTTCAAGAATATCCATCCATTCAGCAAGCGACTTGCCCTTGAACTGCTCCCTGAAGAAGCGGAACATCTCATCGCGCAATTCTCCGGTAGGGCGTATGTGCGGTATCCAATCCTCCCGTTCCAGGAGACGGCAGAGACGTTCCCAGAACCAGGGCTCCCGCGTGCTCAATGCCACGTGGCGTCCGTCGCTAGTCTCGTAGATGTTAAGGCCGGGGTAGGCGCCTATCAGCATCTCGTCCTTGTGCTCGTTGGGCAGCCTCAGGGATACATCGGTAAACGACACGTCGATGTACTGGCCCTCGCCGCTGCCGGAGCGTCTCAGTAGGCCCATCAGCAGCGCCATGGCGGCAAAGTAGGCGGCATTGAGGTCGGCCTGGCCCTGGCTCGCTATGGGTACTTGGGGCTTGCCGTCGTCGTCCAACGGCAGCATGCCCGCCACACTTTGGAACGCGAGATCATGAGCGGCGAGGCCTGAGTACGGTCCCGTTTGACCGAAACCCGTCAGCGAGCAGTACACGATGTCCGGCTTGACCATTTTCACGGAGTCGTAATCAACCCCCAGTCGCTTCACCGCCCCGGGGCGGTTGCTTTCCAACACAGCATCCGATTGTTCGGCCAGCCGCATGAATACGCCGAGCGCACCCTCGCCACGCATGTTTAGAAACAGGCTGCGCTTGTTGCGCTGGTTGACGGCGTCGCCGCGGCGCATCCCGCCTTCGCCGGGTGCGGCGCGTTGCGCATATCCGGGCTGGACTACGGAGACTACCTCCGCTCCATAGTCCGCTAGGATACCGGTGGCCTGGCGGCCGGGTCCGGCGCGGCACAGATCTATAATGCGATAACCTTCCAATGGGCCGGGCATAAGCGCCTCCTACTCAGCGAACTCCTCGCTCCTTGAGAAGGAGCGCATCAGCTTGAGGTATGAATCCTTCTTGTACGGCAGATTGGCTTTGCTCAGAACGTCCTTTGCAGCGGCGGCTCCGTCAGCAAGCAGATCCACGACTGTCATGGCCATGGCTTTAGCGGGGTTGATCACTGCTTTGGTGTAGTCCTGGACAAGGTAATCGGCGCCATGGCCAATTCCGGTAACACCGCCCGCATAGGGATGGATAGCGGGAATGATCTGGCTGATATCGCCCATGTCCGTCGACCCTGTGCGGTGCCCGGTGTAGCTCACGTTCTCCTCGCCCACGAGGCTAACGGCGTTTTCCCGCCACAGGCTCATCATCTCCCGGTTCATGTTGAGCGGCAGGTAGCCTGGGATGGTGTCGATTTTCACCTTGGCTCCCACTGCCATGGCTCCGGCGCGCAGGGCGCGATCGACTCTCTTATCCCAGTCCAAGATGGCGCTTACATTACTGGCGCGCACAAAGGTCTCCAGCCGTACGTCGGAAGGCACAGCGCTCACCGCATCGCCGCCCCGGGTTACAATTGGGTGTACTCGTACTGTGTCAGCGCCGTGGAACGTTTCCCGCACAGCATGAACGGACTGTAGTCCCAGCATTGCGGCGTTGAGGGCATTGATGCCCATGTGCGGCGAGCCGCCGGCGTGGGCGCCCCTTCCCAGGTATTGGATGTGCTTCACTACAAGCCCGTTGTTAGTGCCGGAAGCGGCCAGCAAACCGTCCTCCGGCGTGCTGGTGGTATGCGTCATCATTGCCAGGTCAACGTCATCGAATTCACCTAGCCGCACCAGCTCAGGCTTGCCGCCTATGAACTCAAGCTTGCCTTCCCGTCGCAGGCCGTTGCGGAACTCCACTTCGACCAGCTCTTCGGCGGGGACGGCAAGAAACACCAGTCTGCCTGAAAGCTGGTTGAGCACGCCGGAAAGCCGCAAGCCCGTGGCCACGCCGAGCATCATTGCAATCTGACAGTGATGGCCGCAGGCATGGGCAGCTCCAGTGTCCGGGTCGGCTTTGAGGTGGTCGGGGACTATCATGGAGTCGAGTTCGCCAATCACTGCTAGGGATGGCCCAGGCGAGCCTGCCTCCATCCAGGACTTGATGCCGGTGATGGCAAGGTTGTCCCTGTGAGGAAGCTCCAGCTTGTCGAATTTCTCCTGCACCAGGCGGGCCGTTTTCTGCTCTCTGAAACCTGGCTCCGGGCCAGCGAGGATCCGTTTCGCTACATCTATCAGGTCAGCGGCGTGCTGATCGATAACCTCCCTGACCTTGGCCTTCATCTCCTCTTTGGTAGACAACTTGCCTCCCTCAAACAAACCTGGCGGCGGCCATCGTCCCTACTGCTATGAGCAGTAGGATAGCCGTAACCTGCCCCGATGTCCTAAGCCGGGAGGATAGAGCCTGGATTTTGTCCATCTCCTCCGCTGTTGGCTGGCGGCCCTGGATGGACTTGCCCATCTTCCGCATCCTGATATTGGTGGGTATGGTCGTCAGGTTGAGCACGTAGGCGGCCACGGTGGCAACCAGTCCCAGCCCCATGGCCTGACCCCAGCCCGTTTCATGCAGCGTGTCCAGGCTATTGCCTCTGAGGACGAAAATCAGAATGATGCCGGATACAATGTTGACGGTTCCCGCGGAAGCAAAGGTAACTCCAATGGCTCCTGCTATGGAGCGCATCACAGTCTGCTGCATGGCGGGTCCCAATGCTCGTAGGCGTGGTTCCAGTATAAAAGCCAGGAACAGGGAGACACCGGCCCAGATTACACCGGAAACTATATGCAGCAGGCGCCAGAAAACCAGATCAATATCTATGGCTGACCTCCACCAATGAGTACAGAGGGCAGTAGTGTATCAGAAGACGTTGCTCTGCAATAATACACCTATGAAAGTGGTCATAGCGCCCCAGGTTTTCAAGGGCGGTCTTAGCGGCATGGAGGCGGCTCTCGCCATACAACAAGGCGTCCTCAGAGTCTACCCGGATGCGGAGAACGTACTGCTGCCGGTTGCCGATGGAGGAGACGGCACTCTGGAAGCTCTGGTGGGCCCTTCAGGCGGTTGCTTTGAAGCGCAGGTCACGGGCCCGCTGGGTGAACCCGTCAGGGCGCAGTGGGGCGTGATGCCCAATGGCAAAACTGCGGTGATAGAGATGGCGCGAGCTTCCGGCCTGGCGCTGGTTCCTCCAGAACGGCGCGACCCCAGAATCACCACAAGCTACGGTGCCGGAGAGCTGATCAGAGAGGCTCTGGCCAAGGGTTGCCGCGAGATAATAATAGGGGTTGGGGGCAGTGCCACCAACGACGCCGGTGCAGGCATAGCGCAGGCGCTGGGCGCCAGGCTTACCTATGCCGATGGGAAGCAGGTGCGACTTGGAGGGGCTGCTTTGTCGGATCTGAGTCGTATAGAGCTGGGCTCTATGGATACACGGCTCAGGGAGTGTCGCATCAGAGTAGCCGCCGATGTCAATAACCCACTCTGCGGGCCCATGGGCGCAGCCGCGGTTTACGGGCCGCAAAAGGGCGCCACCGCTGAAATGGTTGTACTGCTGGAATCTGCCCTGGGGCACTTTGCCGAAATAGTGGAGCGTGACCTGGAAGTGGACCTGATGCACATGCCCGGGGCGGGAGCCGCAGGAGGCGCAGGCGGAGGATTGGTGGCTCTGTTGGGCGCACGATTAGAGTCCGGGGCGGCATTGGTCTGCGACGCGCTCCACCTGGAGGAACATCTGCAGGGTGCGGACCTGGTCATCGTCGGTGAGGGCAGAATGGATGCTCAAACGGTCTATAACAAAGCGCCCATCGTCGTGGCCCAGCGCGCCGAGAAGCTAGGCGTGCCCGTTATCGCGGTCGCGGGTTCGCTGGGGGAGGGGTACCAAGCGGTGTTAGGCCATGGAATCAATGACGTTGAGAGCGCCGCGCCGCCTGACCTTCCATTGGGTGAGGCATTACGACGCGCTGGTGAGCTGGTGGCGGAGGCCGCAGAGCGAGTGGTTAGGAGATACCGAAAGGGGCTCTCCTAGGTACCGGCGTCCTGGGAGGTTTCCAGGATGACCATGTGGACTACGATTGGGCCGTGAACTCCCGTGACCAGAGTCTGTTCTATGTCCGCCGTACGGCTGGGCCCGGTGATCAGACTGAGGTAGCTTCCCATGTCGCCTTGTCCTTCCATAAAGGCCAGACGCCGCAAAGCGAACAGGTCGTCCAGGGTCTCGTAGACCTGGTGCGCCTCGATAACCGCGATGTGTACGGGAGGAAGTACGGATACAAGGCGGCTCACCCCCTGACGTGGCACCAGTACGCACGTGCCGGTCTCGGCTATGGCATAGTCCACGCCGGTAATGCCCATGTCGGCCCGCGCTATGTCGTTCCGCAGCGCCTCCCGTTGCGAGTCTCCTCTTGCCGTGGCCACGGTGAGGCGGGCGCCATGTTCAGCCAGGATATCGTCTATAGGCAAACGGTGGAAAACTTCGTGAGCGGAGCGCACGACCAGCCTCGTCCCCTGTTCTCTGGCTATGGATAGAATGTATTCGGTGGCTTCTTCCGTGGTTGCGGCTCTGAGCACGTTCCATCCGGCGTTGAACGCGGACTGGGCCAGCCGTTCCAGTAGCTCAGTGCGACGCGCCTGCGCGCGCGCCTCTATGGTGACAACCTTCTGCCGTTGTATCTCTCGCCTGGTCTTCAGGCGGTGGTAGTCCGGCCGCTCCGAAGTTCCCCTGCGTCCCAGGGCTTCCTGCACGCCGGTGATGAACTTATGTCTGGATGTGCCTGTCATGGTCTGCTCACTGGGTCTCTTTGTCTTTCTGCTTAAGCTTCTGTTTCCATACCTTGTGGAACGACTTGGGCGCCAAGCGGGGGAAGTCCCTGTTGCGCGTCCACTTGGAGAATGGAGCCAGCGGTATCCTTCGCAGGCGGTTGCCTTTGACAAACGGCCGCTGCGCCAGAGCGGCGATGGCCCTGAACTTTGACAGCGTCCCTTCAGAAGCAACGATGCGGCTCCATATTCCAAAGCCGAACCGTTCCAAGAAGGTGGCCTTGCGCTCCTCTTTGCTGCCTTCCTTCAGGTCTTGCCGCAGCTTGAGCAGCATCCTTGGGATGTTGATTTTGACCGGACAGGCATCGCGGCACGCCCCGCAAAGCGTGGAGGCGAAGGGCAGGTCCTTGGCATGTCCCGCCCCGTTCATGGCGGGGGTCAGGACGGAGCCTATGGGGCCGGGATAGACCCAGCCATAGGCGTGTCCTCCTATCTTCTGGTACACAGGGCAGGTGTTGAGACAGGCGCCGCAGCGGATGCAATTGAGGGCTTCTCGGAGTTCCGGGTCTGCTAAGAGCTTGCTCCGTCCATTGTCCATGATCACCAGGTGAAACTCCTCAGGCCCGTCTTCGTCACCAGAGCGGCGCGGCCCGGAAACTAGAGTCACGTAAGAGGTGAGCCGTTGCCCGGTGGCGGCCCTTGGCAGCAAGCGGAGCATGACGGCCAGGTCCTCCAGGGTGGGAACCACCTTTTCCATGCCCATCAGCGCGACGTGGATGCGGGGCAGGGAGGTGCTTAACCGCCCATTACCCTCATTGGTGAATAGGGCAATTGTCCCCGTTTCCGCGACGGCGAAATTTACGCCTGTTATTCCCATATCCGCTTCTAGGAACTTACTGCGAAGCGCTTTTCTTGCCGCGATGGTCAGCGCGGGAATGCCGGCCTTCTTCTGCGTTCCCAGCTTTTCGTTGAACAGGGCGCCAACCTCATCCTTGGACTTGTGAAGCGCGGGCGCAATGAGATGAAAGGGCGTCTCATTGGATAGCTGCAGTATGAACTCGCCGAGGTCTGTTTCCACGGGTTCGATACCGTTGCTCTCCAGGACATGATTAAGCCCCATCTCCTCTGATACCATGCTCTTGCTCTTGGTGGCTAGCTTCACACCTCTACTGTGGGCTACATCCAACATAATGTCGGTTGCCTCTTTAGAGTCGCGGGCAAAGTGGACGGTTCCTCCGTTTTGCTGCACGCGATCGGTTAGAAGCTCCAGGTAGTAGTCCAGGTTTGCAATGGTGTGCTCTTTAATGCGACGGCTCTGTTCGCGGTACTCCTCCCAAACCTCCGGCGTCAGCTCCTCCACTGCCCTGCGACGCGCCAGGTCGAACCCTTCAGAGACCCTGGACAGGGAACTCTGTACCTGCTCGCTGGCCAGCGCCTGAAGCGATAGCTTCTTGAACTGTTCAGATCTGACTTGCACTCAAGAGGCCTCGTGGTCAAGAAGCTGCGCTAGGTGCATGGGCTGGGTCTTGATCCCTCTTCGCGATAGCCCCCCGGCTATGTGCATCAGACAGCCTGAATCGCAGGCGACGACTGCATCGGCGCCCGTTTTTTCTATATGGTCCAGCTTGCTATCCAGGATGGCCCCGGAAATCTCAGGGTACTTCACGGCAAACGTCCCACCAAAGCCGCAGCATTCGCTTTCGCCTTGAAGGGGAACAAGGCGGGCTCCCTTCACGTGTCGCATGAGCTGCTGGCTTTCCGTGGAAGCCCCCAGCTCGCGGAGCAGATGGCAAGAAGCGTGGTAGGTAATCCTCCCGTTGTAGCTTGCGCCTAACCTGGATACGCCTAGTACGTTGACCAGGAACTGCGAAAACTCATAGGTGCGTTCTGATAGCGCTTGAGCGGGCTCGGCAAGGGTGGGGTGGGCGCTCAGCATCTCAGGGATGAATATCTTGAGCATGGAGGCGCATGAGCCGGAAGGTACGACGATGTATTCGCTATCCGCGAACAGCTCAATGAAGTGTTCCGCCAGAGGCAAAGCCTTGCTGGTGAACCCTGAGTTGTAGGCAGGCTGGCCACAGCATGTCTGGCCGGCTGGGAAGTCTACTTCCACACCACGCCGGCGGAGAACGTTGACAACACTCTCTCCCACTTCAGGGAAGAACTGATCTACCAGGCACGTGACAAATAGAGAAGCCTTCAAGCAAGACCCCATACGTCGGAATAGTCATGGCAACGGTAGCAGAGGAGCGGGACAAGTGACAAGAGACAGCCAAGCGGCAGACGGGCAAACGGGCAGGCGGGGGTAATATCCTGGACGCTTTGAAGGAAGCCGCTGTGCGCTATACTGAAGTGCTCCAGATTAGGTAAGGGGATGTCGACATGAGCATGGGAATTGGCGGGCATTTGAGGAGAGCCTTTGTCAGAGGTCTTTTTGTCTTGATACCTGTTGTGCTTACTTACATGGTGCTGAAGCTGCTCTTTGACATAGTAGACGGGGTATTGCAGCCTTTGGTAGAAGGAGTGTTTGGCAGCAGGATCCCGGGCCTCGGCCTCCTCTTCCTTGCGGTACTGGTCTATTTGACGGGCCTTCTGGTTGCCAATGTTCTGGGCCGCCGAATCATAGAGCTGTTGAAGGAAGGACTGCTTAGAATTCCTGTAGTTAGCAACGTCTACTCCACGTCGGGCAAGCTCATAGACTCATTCTCCGGCAGCAGCGATATGGGTTTCAAGCGCGTTGTGGCCATAGAACACCCCAGAAAAGGGGCATGGACCCTGGGTTTCCTCACCAGCTTCATAGAAGAGGCTCCCAGCAAACGCATGGCCATAATCTACATACCCACCGCTCCCATGCCCAACTCAGGCTGGGTGGCCATCCTTCCCGTAGAAGAGGTCTACGATACCGACCTATCCATAGATACGGCGATGAACCTGGTGTTGTCGGGCGGAATTACGGCGCCATCACGGTACGAGCGGATGGCACTAGCGGCGGACTGATTTTACGCGACCGACAGATGCTTGATAGGTTGATAAAACGTTTGACTATTCGCAGTCCGTAGGAGGCAATAGATGACTCTGAGCCCAGGAGACAAAGCGCCGCATTTCTCGTTGCCGGCCTCTACCGGTGAGACCATATCGCTGTCGGGTGCGGCGGGCAGGAAGGTGGTGCTCTGCTATGTTCCTCTACTGTCAGCGCTTTGCGGTGGGGCCGGAGGGGCTTCGGCGTAGAGCCAGGCCTGGAACAGGTCATCGAGGTCTTGACCGGAGACCTGTTCCGCCACCTCCACGAAGTCGGATGTCGAGGCGTTGCCTCCGGCATGGCGAGACAGGTACTCGCGGAGTGTGCGGAAGAAGGCCTCATCGCCAATTTCCCCGCGAAGGGCGTGCAGGGTCATGGCCCCTCTGATATAGACTGCCACCGTGAACGGGTCTTCGGGTTCCGGCTTACCGGGCGGGCCCAAGTCGGTCGTCCAGAGCACGTCCCAGAACAGATCGAACGCGTTGCCGGACTTGTGGTCTTCCCACAGCCACTCGGCATAGGTGGCGAAGCCCTCGTTGAGCCAGAGGTCCTCCCAGGTGGCGGGGGTTACAAGGTTCCCGAACCACTGGTGAGCCAGCTCGTGAGCCACGATACGGTCGCCAAGCTGAGCGATGGCGACCGAGCCGTACACAGGTCTGGTCTGTGTCTCCAAGGCGGCGGGGAACGGCGCATCGATTACGATGGCGCCGTACGTCTCGAAGGGATACTCGCCAAAGATATCAGTGAAGAAGTCCAGCATTTCGGGCGTCTTCTGCAGGGGGGTTCTTCCCGGCTCTGCCACCGTCTCCTGGATCAGGTCGAGAATCGGGGTCCCTCGTGGCCCTTGGCTGGCCACCTCGTCGAACTGGGAAATCGCTAAGGCAGTCAGGTAGCTCGCCAGCTCGTCCCGCGCCTCCCAGGTGTACGTACAGGCGACCCCATCATCTACTACGCTCACTAGCTCCCCTATAGCGGCCACCTCGTAAGGGTCGGGGACCGTCACCACGAAGGTATAGGAAGCCTTGTCCGTCGGGTGCTCGTTCACTGGGTACCAAGTAGATGAGCCCCACGGCTCCCCTAAGGCGTAGATGCCCGTGGGATATTTGATCCAGCCGATGGGAATGCCGATGCCTGGGACCTCGTCGGGAGTGGGCTGCCCTTGATACTGCACTTCCACGACGAAGGATGCACCGTTCCGAACCGGCGTGTCCGGCGTTATGGTCAGTTCGTTTCCGCTGCGACTGTGGGTGGCGGGTCGGCCGGAGACGCGCGTCTCGATGACCTCCAGGCCGCGCATATCGAGATTAAACGCGGAAAGCGCTTGCGTCGCATTCGCCTCGATTTCAGCGTTGCCCGAAATGAAGTTGCCGTCGACGTCGACATCGAGCGTGAGGGTGTAGTGGAAGACCTCGTAGCCGCCGTTGCCCAAACCGGGATAGAGCGGATCGCCCAGGCCCATGCTGCCCGGCGAAGCCTCCTCCGTTTGGCAAGCCACGAGCAAGAGCATCGAGGCAAGAAGTGCAAGAACTGAGAGCGTGACCGGAGGCTTTTGGCGCTTCATTACTGGTTAAACCCTGGACATGCAATACCTGACCTGGAACCTGGCAATTAGCCGTGCTACATCGTCAGGTGCGTCCTCCCGCGCAATTGCTACTTGCCAGGTCTGCGGGCGAGTGATCACCGCAGATACCCACGCAAGACCTAGCCTACAGCCACATCTTAAAAGAGTAGCCCGGCCACTGTCACTGTTCGGATTATACGTATAAATACGTTATGAAATTGTAATATTACTCTCCATAGACAATAGACAGCAGAATTTTAATATGCTACTATCGCCTAGATTACGATATGTCTGCTCCGGCGGCTCCGGCGGCAAGTTCGGTTGATAAAACGAGGTGTTTCGATGCTTAATGCGAAGCGACTAACGTTGCCCGCGATGGGACTACTTCTCCTGTTGGTTGGCCTGATTGGCAATGCCACTGCGTCCAACCCCCAAAGCTCTGCAGAACCCCAGGCCAGCCCACCTACGGAGGTGACGCTGAGTTCTGCGGAGTCGTGGAGCTGCATTCTTGACCAGCATGAGATTACGGCCAACTTGGCTGCTGGCGAGATCGCCTCGGCAGACGGGCGCATCGAATTTTTGCTCAACCGATTCCCGGATGCGGTTGGTGACATCGTCGAGGTAACGGGCAGCACCAGCCCCACCAAGATGACCAACTCCTTCGCAGTTGTGAATACCAACTCAGACGGAGAGGCCACCGCAACTCTGGTGTCCACACGGCCGGGCGATACCGACGTAACCGCCTTCGCCCCCGGCATCGAGGATAAGAGTGTCCACAAGGTCTTTGGAGTGGTGCACTGGGTAGACGGGTGTCCTGAGTTCCCATCCGACGCGGACAACCGCACTAACACTCCTCACCCCATGAACGTAACGATAACCAACGTCTCGGACGGCAGTCCTGTTGAAGGCACGTCCGTTCGCTGGACCATAATCGATGACGAGCCGAACGCCCGGTTCGCAGAAGAGGCGGAAGACAGCAACGTCATCACAACCACAACCGACTCCTCCGGACAGGCTTCCGTCACTCTTGAGCAGGTAGATCCGCTCTTGGGTGACAACAGCGTATTCATTGAAGTGCTGGAGCCGGGCGGCAAGACCATGTTCTCGCAAAGCATGCGGAAGCGGTGGGCCCAGGCAATTCTGGATGTAGAGGCAACCGGCTCCGAACAGATCGGCCTGCTTGACAACGCAATGTACACCATCACGGTGACCAATACCGGTAACTTCGATGCAACGAATACTGAGCTTACCGCCACACTGCCCGATGGCTTGGCCTATGTGTCCGCCACGGACGGAGGCACCGCCACGGACGAAGAAACCACCGCGGACGATGGCACAGAGAGCGAATCCGTCGTAACCTGGGACCTTGGCACTATCGCAATCGGCGGCTCCATGTCGGTTGAGTTGACAGCCCAGGGCACCAGCGTAGGCGAGCAGACAATTACGTACCAGGCGAGGTCTACCGAGGGCCTTGGCGACGAAGACACTACTGTAACGGAAGTCATAAGAGGCGGCTTGGAAGTCACCAAGACCGGCCCTGAGCAGGCTAACATCAATGACAACGTCACTTACACCATTGTGGTGACCGGTACGGGCACTGGTGCAAGCACAGGCATCCAATTGGTGGACACCATACCGTCAGGCATGAGCTTAGTCTCATCTGACCCGGAGGGCATTCGGGTTGACAACGAGCTGACGATTGATCTGGGTACGTTGAACCCGGACGATACGAGCGAGGTCTCAGTGGTTCTGCAGGCGAACCAGACTGGCGACTGGACCAACCAAGTGGCTGTGTCCTCCACAGAAGGCGCAGAGGCCAGCGCAGAGGCCACTACCACGGTCGTTCAGCCAGCGCTGACCATCACCAAGATCGGGCCAGAAACGGCTCTAATAAATGAGATATTTGCCTACACCATAACGGTCTCCAACACCGGCACCGGTGTCGCTGAAAACACAACCGTAACCGACACCCTGCCTGAAGGTACGGAGCACGTCGGCAGCCTCCCGGCCGGTACTGTCTCAGAAGACGGCAGCACGGTGACATGGAGCATCAGCAGCCTGGATCCAGACACCTTGTCCACCATCACGCTGACGCTCAGGGGGACAACGGCAGGCGCCAAGGTGAACACTGTGTCCGCCACCGCCGACGGGCTTGACACGACGCCTCAGGCCCAGGCAACCACCACGGTTCTAGTACCCGGCATAGCGGTCGAAAAGACCGGTCGCACGGCGCTTTTCGTGGGCAACCAGGCAACCTACACCCTGACCGCCACCAACACCGGTGAGGCGCCGTTGACCAACGTGACAATCACCGACACGATCGCAAGCGGCATGTCCTACGTGGCGTCCAGCCCCGAGGGCACCCTATCCGAGGACGGCGACGCCGTAACCTGGTCGGTTGGGAACCTGGCAGTCGACGGCGAGGCCACGGTCACCGTGACGCTGCAAGGCGATGAGGTAGGAACGATGGTCAACACAGCCAGCACCACCTCTACCGAAGGCGTCAGCGACGAGGCCGAACTGAATGTCGTGATACTGGCTGCGACTGGCGCCACCATCCAAATCACCGACTCTGTAGATCCGATCAGGGAAGGTGAGGAGGTTACCTTCACGGTGGTCGTGAGCAACCAGGGTAGGTCGCCGATGACCGAAGTGAGTGTGGCCGTTGAAGCGCCGGCTCAGTTCACCATCGATTCCACGTCGGACGACACCAAGGCGACGATAGACGCCGAGACCTCGACGGTGACCTACAACCACGGTGAGGACCTGGCTACGGGTGATGACTTCAGCTTCACCGTCACGGTGACGGCGAACGACCTGCCAGAGGGCCAGATCAGGCAGGACACGGTTACCACTGCCACCCTGACCTACGCAGAATTCACTGCGGAAGTCGGCAGCGACGAAGGCACGACGGTGATTGAGGAGTAGCAGCTCTCTGCCAGTGCCGATTGGATCATCAAGTAGCCGGCGGGTTTACCACCCGCCGGCTACTACTTTTGTGTGCGGCTCACATGCCAACACAGGACGCCTGATCTGAGAACGCATTCCCTGGCTTCACTCGCGCTGCTGCAACGGTAAACTGTCATCTCTGCGGCGAGGTTCGCTACGCCGCAGAGCACACCGCCGGGAGGCGGTACAGTAGGCCTGGAAGTGAGCAGCAATGACCCTGCTGAAGTCGCAGGGCTACGATATGGCTGGTGTGACCATGAAGCCGTGAAGCGACGACCGGCCGGACTCTCAGACGTGCGCGCGATTTCTGCACTCTCGACGACGTGGGGTATGCACGCCGCGTGTGCCGGATCATCGACGCACCCCACTACGTGATGAGCTTTTAGAACGAGTCCCGTGCCCACGTCATCGACTAATTTGCCAGCGAGTACAGTAGGATGTACTCTCCATCCCTGCTTGGCCTGCAACAACAATATCAAGTTCGGCTAGCCTGATGCAGCGGTGAGAGCGTTCGACGTGGAGTAGGTGGAAACCGGGCACTGTGCCATGGCAAGCCTGCTCCGGGCAACACAGTAGGGGCGGTTCGCGAACCGCCCCGACTGCTTCCCTGCGTATACTGGCTCTAGTACCACCCCTTGTAGTAGGTCTGGTAGTCGACGAAGGGTGGACGGGCGGCGTGGGGTATGGGCAGCACGACGGGGCCTGCCTCCCGCGAGGGGAGGTAGACGGTGGCGGTGCCGGGGGTGCTGACCTCTCCGACCTGGTTGCGCCCTTCAATGTTGATGCCCACGGCGTAGTATTCGCGCTTGCCGGGCGCGCCGCCTTGCTCGTCGGCGCCTTCCTGTACCTCTTTGAACTTCTTGACCACTTCGCCGGTGTAGTAGGTGGTGTCGCCGTAGTAGACGGGCTTGCGGATGGCGGTGTACTGGCGGCGGACGAACCCTTCGTCGCCCATCCAGTCGCTGAGGAGCCGGTTGGGTATCTGGACGCGCTGCACGCCGCCGTCGAAGGGGGCGGGCTGGGCGCGGTAGGCGGCCATGAGAGCGTCTTCATGCTCGTCGGCGGGTGACCATGGCCAGCGTGTGGCGGGGTGGATGACGGCCTGTTCGCCGCCTGCGCCGCCGCGGTTTTCTTTGAACTGGCGGAACTTCTGCTCGAAGGCCATCTCATCTCCGGGGCCTTCCGAGGAGCCGTGGACAGCCTCGTTGACTATGCGCGGCGCGCCGTAGTCCTGTAGCGTCCAGGGGGGGATGACCATTGGCCCCAGCTTTTCGCCGATTTCCACGTCTTCCCAGTAGAGGGTATCGGAGCCGCGGCGCCTCACGTTCTCCACGTCTTCCAGCATGCGCTGGATGTCCTCCTGGGAGTAGTTGGAGACGTTGCGGTCGTAGAGCAGCTTTTCGCCGAGGCGCTCGACGGGCATGGTGCGGGAGGCGCCCATGGTCTCGATGGGAACCATGATGAGGGTGCCGGAGCACTTGGCGGGAAGATCGCCGTGGTCGTCCCAGAAGAACAGCTCCGAGATGAAGAACATGAGGTTGCCCCGCGAGCCGGGCTTTTCGATGAGCTCCTTGGTGACCATGGAGGAACTGAACTTGGAGCCGATGCGGAGTACATCGAAGAACTCCCAGGCGGTGCCGGAGAAGAAGTTGGCCACGGGATAGCCTTCGGGTCGCTGTCGTCCCGCCTCTCCGGACTGCGCGCCGTGGGCGGTGATGCCGCGAACCATGGAAAGGAAGGGGCCGGGTATGGTGAGGCAGCCGTACTTGCTGCTCTTGGCGTAGGCGGGATTTGTGTAGAGAGGGTTGTCCTCTCCGATGGTGCGCACGTAGTTGCGGATGGTGCGCTCATCCAGCCGGATGGCGCATTCGTAAGGCGGGCCGTCCTGTCGATACGGGGATGGGGGGCCGGGGGGCAGGCTTTCCGTGGTCTCCTCACCGAGCATCTCACGGGAACGCTCCAGGAACTCCTGGATGGCTTCTTCAAAGGTCTGAGTAGTCATGGCATCAACCTCCTTGGCGGATGATGGGTAGCGGCTTGGATGATGGCGCAATTCTACGAACGGGCTTCTCAGGGGTCAAGTGTTGGGGGTGTGTAACATCAAGGCGCTTTGGATATACTGAGAAGCAGCTAGGCAGGTTGGAGCAGCGAGTGACTTTCAAGCGAGACCCAAAGGGTAGATTTTCGTCTAGAGAACAAGGCTCTTTGTTCTGGAAGAAATCATATTGGCGCTTTCAGAGCGGCAGATCCCAAGCAGAGGAGATAGATGACAAGGCGTACAGCGGCTTGATGGAACAGCAGCAGCAAAGGCCGGTGACGGTGATGACCGATCCGCTCAGCAACAAGACGTGGTGGATGTTCAAAGACGAGTTTTACTGGGAAGACGAACAGTTCTCAGTTAGGGAAGTGGCCATTCTTATTGTTGACAACATAAAGCAGAGGAGAAAGAGAGTAGAAAGAGCTGCTGCCCGCATAAATCAGGGCAGTTCAAGGTTGACCAGACGCAGACAACCGATACCGGACGATGTCAAGGTGAACGTCTGGCAGCGCGATAGAGGCCGGTGCGTCAAATGCGGCAGCCAAGAATCGCTTGAGTTCGATCACATCATCCCCTTATCCAAGGGAGGGGGCAACACTGCACGCAACATCCAGTTGCTCTGTGAAAAATGCAACCGTGAGAAGGCAGGTAACTTGGCTTGATACTCTCGTACCAAGCTACCGTATAAGAAGCCCCCAATTCTGGGGGCTTCTTATTAGTACCAGTCTTTGTAGAAGGTGTTGTAGGGGACGAACGGCGGCCTTCCCTGGTGCGGCACGGGCAGCTGCACCGGCCCGCCGTCCCGCGAGGGGAGGTAGACGGTGGCGGTGCCGACAAGCTGGGCCTCGCCGACCTGGTTGGTGCCGCTGATCCGGATGCCCACGGCGTGATATTCGGCCTTGCCAGGCGTGCCGCCGGGTGTGTCGTCGCCGGTCTGGGTCTCGGTGAACTTCTTGACCACTTCGCCATGGTAGAAGCAGGCGTCGGCGTAGAACACGGGGCGTCGCATGCCGGTATACATGCGGCGGATGAAGCCGTCATCGCCCATCCAGTCGCGGAGCAGCTTCTGCGGTATCTGCACACGCTGCACGCCGCTGTCGAAGGGGCCGGGCAGGCCGCGGTAGGGGGCGAGGAGGGCGTCGTCGTGCTCGATGCCCTTGGAGTTCCAGGGCCAGCGGGTCACCGGGTTGTAGCGCATCTCGTTCCATTTTCTGGCGTTGCGGTAGGCGGGCTCAAAGGCGATGGCGTCGCCGGAGCCGTCCTCGCCGCGGGTGGTGCATGAGCTGACGATGCCGGGCGCCATGTGGTCCTGGTGGCTCCAGGGCGGCAGCACCATGGGGCCGATCTTCTCTCCGACCTCGACATCTTCCCAGAACAGGGTATCGTCGCCGCGACGGGGCTGCTCTGTGAGCTCGGCGAGCACCTTCTTCAGCTCATCGCTGCTGTACTCGTGGGTACCCCGTTCGTAGAGCATCTTCTCGCCGAGCCGCTCCACGTCCATGGTGCGGGTGGCGCCCATGGACTCCTGCGGCACCATGGTCAGGGTGCCGTAGCACTTGGCGGGGAGGTCTCCGTGGTAGTCCCAGTACATGAGCTCCGTGACCAGGAAGTAGAGGGTGCCCCTGGAACCTATCTTCTCCACGATCTCCTTGGTCTTCTTGGAGGAACGGAACCGTGCGCCAAGCCTGACGACGTCGTAGAACTCCCAGGCGGTGCCTGAGAAGAAGTTGGCCACGGGGTAGCCGCCTTCGCGGCGCGCGCCGTGCACGGCGGGGTATCGCACCAGGGCAAGGGCGTTGCCCGGCGCTATCTGCGTGCCGTAGCGGGTGTTCTTGCCGTAGTCGGGGTCTGTGTACAGGGGATTGTCGTCACCTATGCTGAGGGCGTAGCTGCTGATGGTCTTGGAGTCGAACTTGAAGGCGGACTCGTAGTGGGGGCCATCCTGTTCGTAAGGAGAGGGAAGCAGCGGCGGGAGGTTTTCCTGGGACTCCTCGTCGATCTGGTCCCGCGTGCGGTCTAGGAACTCCTGTACTGCCTCTTCAAAGGTCTGCGTGGTGGTCATGGTCAACCTCCCTCCGTGCGATGCGTTCTGGCTGGATGATATAGGGCGACAGGCAAACGGGCAAGAGGGGAGGGGGCACTGCGGTCAAACGGCATCGCAGGTGCAATTTCAACCATAGTTTCGGAGCGAATTGTTTCAGACGTTATGTCAACTAGCAAGGCTAAAACGAGCCGAAAATTTTTTGGGTGTGAGAAACAAATCTCCTTCGGCAAGTTCAGGACAGGCCCTTCGGCCAGGCTCAGGACAGGCCCTTCGGCAAAGCTCAGGGCAGGCTCTAGGTCATGGATGCGACCGTTGTTGTTGCGGAGGGCCGGTAGTTTAGGGGCAGTGTTCATGGATACAGGATACG
>CAYVEN010000041.1:0-8870 GCA_964450505.1 uncultured Dehalococcoidia bacterium
TGCCACTACCGCGGGGAACTCCGCATTCAGGTCGCGCGTGGTGGAGAATATGGCCGCGGCAATGGAGTCCTTGTCCAAGTCGTTGCCTGTTACAAGCTGTTCCAGCAACTCCTGAGTGGCTTCCAGAATGGCCTGCTTAGTGTTGGCGTCCGCCGTTGTCGCGCCGCGGATGCCTCTGCACACGGTCATGATGCACCTCCAGGTAGAGGCTGTTTAGATTGGCTCAGTCCTGAGATGAACTCTGCGGCGCGCCTCACCGCTTCCCCGGGCGGCGCGGCGTCTATGACGTTGACCAGCGCACTGCCCACAATGGCGGCATCGGCGAAACGCCCCACCGCTCGTATGTGCTCTGCTTGCGAGAGACCAAAGCCTACGGCTACCGGCAAATCGGTGTGGTTACGTACTCTCTCCACAAGCTCCTCCGCTCCTTCCGATACACGGTCGCGGCTGCCAGTGACGCCGATAAGGCTGACGCAGTAGATGAATCCACTGGCGAGGCTGCATGCAGAGGCAATGCTACGGTCTTTGCTGGTGGGCGCCAGAAGCGGTATGAGGTCTATGCCGTGTGAACGGCATTCTTCTCCCAGCGGCCCCGCTTCTTCAGGCGGCAGGTCCGGCACTATTACACCATTCAAACCGGACCTCCGGGCCTCCTCGGCAAACCTCTTCAGCTCAAAGGCCAGGAACTGGTTGTAGTAGCCCATGAATACCAGGGGAATTTCCGTACCCTCGCTGCGTAGCCGTGAACAGACCTCCAGGCACGTCTTCATGGTTACGCCTTGCTCCAAGGCGTGGAAGCTGGCTTTCTGTACGGTGGCGCCATCGGCTAGGGGGTCGCTGAAGGGAACGCCCAGCTCTATTATGTCGGCGCCGGCTTGGGCCAGGGCAGGCACCAGCTCCAGCGTGGTATCCACGTCAGGGAATCCAACAGTAATAAACGGGATGATGCCGGTGCTGCCTGAATCGGCCAGCCCTTGAAAGGTATTCTTGATGCTTCTTGATCCCATTGTTGACTTCAAACCGGGGCAGTTACGGCGAATGCCAGCGCATTTTGTGCCCCGTGCGCAATAGTGGTATTCCAAAGAGAGCCGGTGCGATAGTACAGCCAGGCAAACAGCATCCCGGACATGAAAGCGGGAATTATGGAGCCTGGCGCCACGTGGCTTATACCAAACAGGCCGGAGGAGATAATGGCTGCGGCGAAAAATCCCCACCTATTGGCAAAAGCGGGGAGCAGGAATCCCCGGAAGAAGACCTCTTCCGCAAAGGGGGCCAGCAGCACGATTACGAAGAAGCCCGCCATGCGTTGCAAGACCGTTTCGGTAAGATCTCCGGGAAGAGGCTCCGGGGCTAGAATGTCCTGACCGAAGTACGTCACAATAAGACCGTATATAGCGGTCAACGCCAGGCTAGCAAGGAACACCAGCAAAGCCAGCAGGGCGCCATTGTTCAACGAGGGCATGAGCCCCAAGGCGCTCCAGGACTTGCCGTATCTCCGTAGGCCGAACTTCCAAACTCCAAGAATCAACAGCAGTTCCAGGGCCACCGAGAGCAGGATGACCACGGGCGCCGGTACAGATCCGGCTACTTGTGCAACTGTGCCTGCAATAATGAGAAGAAGCAGGGTTCCAAATACAACTAGCAGGATGGCCCCGGCGGCGTCCCTGAGATTCCAAGGGACAGCGCTGTATTTGGAAGTTGTTGGGTCTGTGTAAGGAGTGTCCATACCGGTATTGTAACGCAGGCTTGAATAGTAGCATGGTGGATATGAGGCGGCAATACAAACCCTATGACGATTCCTCGCCTGTGAATTGACCCGCGATAGCACTTGGACGTACACTTAAGCTATAAGAAGCACATTAAGGGAGGTTTCTCAGCATGTCCCAAGCAGTAGCAGTGACAGAGCAGACGTTTGAAGAGCAGGTGGAAAAGTCGGCCATTCCGGTCTTGGTGGACTTCTGGGCCGATTGGTGCATGCCCTGCAAAATAGTCGCGCCTATAGTAGACGAGCTGGCGGAGGAGTACGACGGTCGGGTAGCCTTCACCAAGATCGACGTTGACTCTGAACCCAACATAGCAATGAAGTTTGGCATCCGGAGCATACCCACATTGCTGGTATTCAAAGACGGCAGCCCCGTAGACCAGGTGGTGGGCGCAGTGCCCAAGGCTGTTCTGAAGAAGAGGTTGGAAAGCGCCCTGGCCTAGCTTCCGGTTGACTCTGGTATAATTCAGAGCCCTCGCCGTTTGGTGTAGGGCTCTGTTTTCCTTTTTGGGAGCGGATGGGGCCTGGTGGCTCTCGCGGACTTCAAATCCGTTGCCCCGACGCTGGCGCGCCGGGGGGTGGGTTCGACTCCCTCGCGCTCCCGCCAATACTCGATTTTGAAACCCCCGTATTTTTGACGTTACAAGGCTAAATTAGGCACGAATAACTGTCTTTGCAAGTCTTGACAATTCCAACACATACTCCCATAATCCAAAGAGATTTGTACAAAAATTCTGTACAAAACGGGTACTGAGGAGAGTCGGGGAGTCCACTCTTTTTGTTCAAGAAAGGAGGGTTGGAATGCCAGTCAAAGAGAAGCTATTGACAGACCTGGCGATACGCCATGCGGGGCCTGGGACACACAACGATGGCAACGGTTTGACTCTCAGGGTCGGCAAGGGCGGCAGCCGGAGCTGGGTGCTCCGCTACATGTTCAACGGCCAGCCAGCCAACGTTGGTCTCGGAAGCTATCCGTCGGTGGGAGTGAAAGAGGCCAGGGCAAAGGCGGCTGAGTGTCGGGCCGAGATCGAGGAAGGGCGCAAGCCGAGTGGAGCAACAAGTAGATTCGTTGCTCGGAGAAACGCCCAAGAATCCTACGCCAAACAGGTTACCTTCAGAGAGGTCGCCGAGCAGGTTATCCAATTGCGCCGGCCAACGTGGTCGAGCGAGCGCCACGCTACGCAGTGGCGTGAGTCCCTTACCAACCATGCCTTCCCGTTCATCGGCGACTTGCCTATCGGGAGTATTACCAGTGGCGACATACTCCGACTGCTCACTCCCATCTGGAACGAGATCCCTGAGACAGCTACCAGGGTCAAACAGAGAGTAGAGGTCATACTCGACTACGCCATCGCCTCGAATATGAGGCAGGACAACCCCGTCTCCGCCGTCGCAAAGGCATTGCCTCGCCGGCCTCGCCTAAAGCGGCACCATCCAGCCGTTGACAATGGTGCCGTACCGGCTGTCTTAGAGCTAGTACGCAACTCCACCGCCGACAAGTCTACCCGCCTAGCCTTTGAATTCATGGTGCTGACCGCGGCGCGTGCAGGTGAGGTTCGCAACATGACCTGGGACGAGGTCGGGGGGGACACCTGGACGGTACCGGCTTCCCGCATGAAGATGCGCCGCGAGCATCGCGTCCCTCTGTCGGACCGGGCCGTTGCCGTACTGAACGAGGCACGGTCTCTCCGCGCAGAAGGCAACATTGTATTCCCGAATCGGCGGACTGGGAGGCCACTATCGGACATGGCCTTTACTCGCCTACTGGATCGGCTAGATGTATCTGCCGTGCCGCATGGATTCCGCTCCTCATTCAAGGACTGGACACTCGCAGAGACATCCTATCCCTGGGCGGTTAGTGAGGCCGCCCTAGCACACAACCTGGGCAACAGCCTGGAATCGGCCTACGCGCGCACCGACCTGTTCGAGCGACGCCGGGGCCTCATGCAAGAGTGGGCGACATTTGTGGGGGGGGAGTGATGGATAGAAAAGAACAATACGATGAGGCCGTACGCCTCGCCAAAGAGTTGAAACGGGAAAGGGATGCCGAAATCGGTGATTGGTTCAACGAGCCTAAGTTTATTCTCCTACATGAGTACAAAAACAATACCTCCCCACAAACATGGCTTGATGCGACTGGGCATCGTTCCCCATGGGTGGAGGAACCAAGTGAGACAGAGGAGGAGATTGATTGGGAGGAAGTGCTTGGCTCCGAGGAGGCAGTTGCTAGAGAGGAGGAAAGTAAGGACTTAGAGAAGCAGAGAGAGAAGGAACTGAAGCAGTTAAAGGATTCTTGGGATAAGAATTTCGGCGCCTATTCATTGCTAGAGGAGTGGATTCCCAGATCGGAGAATCATAGGTTTTGGTGGGATGGATTGGAGGTCGCCGCCGCATATGCACTGCGGAAACGGGAAGTCCCGGATCCTCTAGCGGACTGGCTGGCCGATGTATTGGAGGGTAAGAGGCCGAAGCCGAAAAAGGGTGCCGGCTATTATGCCGGGCGGGACTTCCTGTTGGCCGAAATGGTGCAAACCGTTTGTGATCAGGTAGGCATACAGCCAACGCGAAATAAAGCCAAAAAGCCAACCTATAACGATGATCTCCACAGACATTCTGCTTGTGATGCGGTCGGTGACGTGGTGGGCCTCAGTTACGAAGCCATAGAGGCGGTATGGTTCAACTATGGTTTTGATCCATTTCTTCGGAGAAGAATAAGAACTTATGGTGGCACACCGTAGGCACAGAACCCCACTCATTGTGGCATCTAAGCTAACGAGCCTGTCTAGTCCCGAATATCAGCCCCCGGTTGCTGGGGTAGACGGGAATTCGCCTAGGTCGCCGTCATCCGCGGCGATGTGGACCGTCCTGATGGTCTGGCAAGGTTCACAGCCTATGAATCCAGAGTGGGCACCCGGGCCCTAGGAGCGAACCCTCTGTAGGAAAAGTAGGTGTAGGGGCAAGTGCTACGTGGGCCAGAGCAGCCCTTGACCCTGGAGCCAGGCTGCGTAGTCCGGATCCCGACGAGCGCGCTCGATGTCGACTTGGTGGACGTTTTGGATGTCGGGCGGGGTCTTAGTCTCCGGCTCAACCCCAGCGTCCATGGCTCGGCGACGCCTGGCTGCAGCTGCACGTCGATCAAGCCGCCTAGTGGCGCTGTTCAGAATCGCAACTGCCCGCTCCGCTTTCTCTGACAGATCCTCGGCTCGTTCCTGCGCCTGCTTTTGCTTCTGTTCGGCAAGTTTCGCTTCGTACTCTAGGTTTTCCAAGGAACCGGGAATCGCCTTGACCTGATCCAGCAGCTTTTTGGTCATCGTCTCCGCACGATCCTTTTCCTCTGCCTTCTTGGCATCCAGAAACTCCTGATAGACTTCGCCCAGCCGGTCCACCAGGGCCAAGTTCTCAGGAATACCGTTGCTGGCGGACTTGGCCCGCTCCACGGCTGCCTCTTCGGCCTCTACGGACCGGGGTGGCTCAATGGCATTGAGGGCGTCCCTGGCCGTCTCCACAGCCGCCGCCTCTATCTCTACTGACCGGAGCGGTTCAATGGTGTTGAAGGCGTCCATGGCCTTCTGCACGGCCTCCGCCTCCGTTTCCAGGGATTCCTCGATATCTAGGACATCGAGCTCTTTCAGTCGGCGTTCAATCCGTTTCCGCGCCGAACGCCGGCCTAGTGAAAACCCACCTTGCTCCTGGAGGGCGGCAAGCTGCTCCACCAAGTCCCGTTTCTCGGTGGCCAACCACTCCATGGCCACCTGACGGGCCTCTGTTAGAGCGGTCTGGGCCTGGTCCAGTGCGGTTTGGGCTTCGTCGTGGCGCTCCTGGTAGTCTGCTTCGGCCTCGCGGACCGCCTCAGCGAGGGCAGCCTCGGCCTGGTGGAGAGTGATCTTGGCTGCCTCCTGGCGCTGCTGGTGTTCCGCTTCGGCCTCGCGGACCGCATCAGCAAGGGCTGCCTCGGCCTTGGGGACCCTTGCTCGGATGTCTTCGATGAGGGTGTCCGCCTTGCGCCTGGCTTCCACCGCCGCCTCTTTGGCTTTGTCCAGGGCAGCCCAGCCCTCTTGCGCCGCTTCGTCTGCCGTCCGCATGGCTTCCTCTAGCGCGGCCACCTTTGAGGAACGCGGAGACCGCCTCTTATTGGCCGCCGCAGTGGCATGCTCCGGCGTGCAGTACTTGCGGGGGCGACCAGGACGCAGGGTCGGTTTGATGCGGTCGCCGCACAGCTGGCAGAAGCGGATCGGCTTGGCAGCCAAGCGTTGATCACGCGTCCGCTGTCTCCAGTGTTTTTGCTGGTGCTTGGTGGAGCAGTACTTGTACGGGCTCATCTTGGCGGCGACACTAGGCCGCTTGGGGTAGAAACCCATGCTGATGCGGCCGCACTCCGGCAGGCTGCAGCGGAAGACCTCGCGTTTTAATCGCGGCTTAGACCTAGGCTTGTTCATGGTGACTTACGGTACGCAGGCCGCTCCTAATTGAGTAAGGGCACGCTGTCGTATCCTCGTAGGAGATGCCGGAATTAGGCCGGGGCCACGCCGGACAGAGGGCAAGTAGAATAACGATGTAGGCTACACGGACACAGGGCGGGCTGGGTAAGCCGGGGGTCATGCCGGGGCTACAAGCTACGAGAAAATTGCAAATCCCGTCATGGCCTGTATACGGGGTTTGGTAGGTCTGCATTTCGGTTTCCTAAAAATATATATCTATAACGCGTGTTGGGGGGCGCGATTTCTTGAAATGTTATCCTGGTGCTAAGGATGGTCCCCCGGTCATTGCCGTCTTAGTCCTGCGTCTTTCCCACGTCTCCGCTAGCCCTAGGGCGACTCTCGATCCACGCCGCTACCTCTTCCGACCTCCATCGCACGACCCTGGGAGACAGCTTCAGCGGTTCAGGGAAGCGTCCTTGCCTCACCTCGGAGTACAGGTGGGCCCTGCTATAACCTGTAATCTCCTCTACCCGTTTTCTGCTTAGCAATTCGGGCATAGTCATTGTCGTTCTACTCCTAGCTTGTGTTTTCCCTTAGTGTATTCGTTGTTAGAAGAAAGCACGTCCCTAAGCTCCAGGAAAGAATTTTAGGGACGTAAGCGTCGGTGGCAAGGAGACAGGATGTTGTACAAAGAAATGTGCAAGAGAGGCTGATTGAGGACGGCAAAACGAGGCCGATGTAGGCACGATTCAAAGGTATGTACTAATGCCTTGCAAGGGACTCGGATCTACATCGGTGCCGGCCTTAGCCAGCTACAGTCAGGGTCACCTATACTTCAAGGACACGGACTTCTACCTTAGGACACAGGAGACATTTGCGCTGTTCCACGCCCTTACCGGTATTCGTCCACTCAGTCCATTCACAGTGAGGCGCGAATCCGTTCCGAAACTCATCCCCGGCCTGAACAGATCCAGGGGCAAGGGATGAGCGGTGCCAAGATGGAGAAGCGATACTGACGAAGTGTAGCCATTCCGATACAGCCACGGAGCGACGGACATATGGGAGCTCAAGATGAAACAAGCTTCTTGGTTCCCTGGGCCCGAGTAGCACTCTCCTCATATACTTGCCAGTAACAAAACGGGCGGGGAAGCTCTAGCTGTAACTTTGAACTTCTCCGCCTCGCTTTGGTGAGGATCTGTGTCTACCTAGCTTATTACTCCATTCTCCGCCTCACAACTATGGTGATGACTACCAGAACCACTGATACTAGTATTACGATCGCAACGACCAACAATACCGGGAATCCGCCTTCCTCTTCGGGTGGAACCGGCGTTGCCGTAGGCGCTGGCGGCATTGGTGTAGCCGTAGGCGCTGGCGGTATTGGTATTGGTGTAGCCGTTGGCGGTACGGGTGTGGCTGTGGCCGGCGGAACCGGCGTAGCTGTCGGCGGAACCGGCGTTGGCGTCGGCGGAATTGGCGTTGGCGTCGGCGGAACCGGTGTTGGCGTCGGCGGAATTGGCGTTGGCGTAGCCGTTGGCGGAACCGGTGTTGGCGGAACCGTTGGCTCGGGCGTCGGCTGCGCCTCTTCGTCAACATTGGTCACGCGGATGGTGATGGCAATAGTGTCGCGACTTCCGGAGGAGTCGCTGGCCTGCACGCTCACCGCATAGGAGGCCTTCGTCTCAAAGTCGAGTTCCGTACCCTGGGCGACAGAGATTTGACCTGTGGCTGAATCGATGTCGAAGCGCGCCGCATCCGTACCTTCGATGCTATAGGTGATCGTGTCGCCGTCAGCGTCAGTCGCGGTTACTGGCCTCCCGACCGCCGTGCCAGACGGCGAGTTCTCAGCCACCGAGCGCGAGGCGCTGGCCCCTTCGGTGAATACAGGAGCACGGTTGACGGGCGTTACACCGCCGCCACCACCACCACCGCCACCACCAGTCGATGGCGGTGCCCCGACACGTACGCTGGACTGGCCGCCCACTCCCGTATCAACCCGGTCACTGTCCCTGAATGTTCCTACGAATGGGTAGGTTCCGCTCGATCCGGGCGCAGTAACCGTATAGGTAAATGACGTTTCTCCTTGCAGTGTGAACTTGATCACCTGACCGCCGCTGTCGTCCACCTGGCTGTCGTCGAGGCTGGAGGAGTTGTAGGTGAAGCCGGGGGACAGGGTCTCGGTGACGCGCCCAAAGCCGCCGTAGTTGGCGACACTTATGGTCACCGTCACGCTGCCGTTGGGGCTTACCCGCGAGGGCAGGGAGCGGGACGCAGGCCCCGCCGGGGCCTGGATCGTTACTCTGGAAGTGCCGCCGACGGTATGGTTGTTCCTGTCTGAGTCCCTAAGTTCACCGGAGAAGTCGTGGATGCCAGCCATGTTGGAGGCGGTAGCATCGTAGGTAAATGACGTTTCTCCTTGGAGTGTGAACTTGATCACCGGGCTGCCGCTGGTATCTACCTGGCTGTCGTCGAGGTTTGAGGACTTGTAGATGAAGCCTGCGGGCAGGGTCTCGGTGACGCGTCCAAATCCGCCGTAGTTGGCGACCCTTATGGTCACCGTGACATCCTCGCCTGTGTCTACCTGCGTTGAGGAGAAGGACCTGGTCGCGCTGGGTCCTCCCGGCACTGGCGGCGGGGCCCGTACCGTTATGCTGGAAGAGCCGCCGACGGGATGGTTATTCCTGTTTGAA
>CAYVEN010000041.1:8970-16906 GCA_964450505.1 uncultured Dehalococcoidia bacterium
GTCTCGGTGACGCGTCCAAATCCGCCGTAGTTGGCGACCCTTATGGTCACCGTGATATCCGCGCCTGCGTCCACCGTCGGAGGAGAGGGGAAGGCCCGCGTCGCGCTAGGGCTTTGCCCGGACGGCGGGGTAGTCGGCGTTGGCATAGGCGTAACCGTGGCCGGCGCGGCCCGTACCGTTATGCTGGAAGAGCCGCCGACGGGATGGTTATTCCTGTTTGAATCCCTCAGCTGGCCGGAGAAGTCGTGAGGGCCAGCCGTGCTGGAGGCGGTGACTACGTAGGTGAAAGAGCTATCGCCCTGGAGTGTGAACTTGATCACCGGGCTGCCGCTGTCGTCCACCTGGCTGTCGTCGAGGCTTGAGGACTTGTAGGTGAAGCCTGCGGGCAGGGTCTCGGTGACGCGTCCAAATCCGCCGTAGTTGGCGACCCTTATGGTCACCGTGATATCCGCGCCTGCGTCCACCGGAGAGGAGAAGGACCGGGTAGCGCTTGGGGTCTGCTGTGCGAGCGCCACGCTCCAACCCAACACACTCACCAGCGCCACTACTATTGAAACCGCAATTATCGATAAGGTTCTTCTTTGCAAGGTCACCTTCTCCCTTTACTCAATTTACTCGGTTGCTCCAGCGGCCTGGCGAGGACTTCCTCCACCGGAGGCTGCTGAAGCAACCGAGTCTTGTCTTTCTGTACTGTGTGTCCCGGACTAGTCGTCGCCCAAATAGAGGTTGATGAGCTTGATCACATCAGCCTTGCTGGGGGCGTCTTGGCCTTCATCCAGGTAGTCGTTGATCGCGTTGATGACCTCAGCCTTGTCGATCTCGCCGTTCTTTGGCATGACGTCGTAGCGGACGACCAACGGGTCCCCGGCAACCACCGGGTTCGCTGTGATCATCGGCGGCAAAGACTTGCCGGCGCCGTGACCGTCGTCGTACGTGACCGTCACCCGCAGGTGGAAGCCCTCGTCCGCGGCCACCGGCGTGTACGAATCCGACGTGGCCCCGGGGATGTCCCTGTAGCTCCCGTCAGACTGCTCCAGCGCCCACTGCCAGGCGACGTTGGTTTCCCCGTCTGGGTCCGTGTACGTCGCCGTCAGTGGCACGTCGATCGCCGGGGTCGCCGACGAGAGCGTCAGAGTGCCGTCTTCGTCCACGTTCGTGACGGTGACCGTCACGGTCCGCATCGCGTCGTACGTGCCATCGTCGGCCGACAACGTCACCTCGTACACGTTGTCCATGTCGGCATCCGCCGGGGCCTCGTAGTCGGGCACTGCCGCGAAGGAGAGCACCCCACCGGTGAACGTGAAGTCACCGGCGTCGTCGCCGCCCAGGGTCAATGTGCCCGAAGCCGCATTGGGACCGGCCAGCGTGTAGGTCGCCACCGGAGTGGTTACCGGCGTGCCCTCAGCGTAGGACGGCGAGGCCGGGCCGCCTATGGCCAGACCGCCGCGCGTGACGACTGGGGGCTCTGGGACGTTGGTAATCTCGATGGTCACGGTGGCCGTCGCGCTGAGGCCGTCCGGGTCCGTCGCCGTCACCGTCACCACGTATTCGTCCTTGGTCTCGGTGTCCAACGTCTGCCCAGCCCTCACGCTGATCTGCGCGGTAGCACGGTCGATGGAGAACGGGGCCGCGTCACCGCTCAACTCATAGGTCAGTGACGCACTTTCAGGATCGGTTGCCGTGACAACAGCGCCAACCGTGTTGGTCGTGTTGGTCGTGTACGCACCTTCATTCACGCTCCTGTCCACCATGCTCTCGTCTGTGTCATCAGTGGCAGGGTTGTCGAACCACGGCGCTCTGTTCGTCGTCAACACAGCCGCAGCCGTCACCTGCGATGCACTGTCCTCACCCTGCGGGTCCGTGTACGTCGCCGTCGCGCGCAGGAAGTTGCCCGCGTCGGCGTGGACCGGAGTGTAGGAAGCCGACGTGGCCCCCTCTATCTCCGTTACAGTGGAAGCGTCTGCATCGAAGTCCGCAGCAGAAGAAGCGTCAGACCGTTCCCACTCCCAGGTGACCCTGGACGTAGGCCCGTCCTCATCGCCGGTGAGCGTCGCCGTCAACTCAACACCGACCTTCGGCGCAAGCGTCGACAGCTCCACCGTCCCATCCTCTTCCTCGTTCGTTACCATCACCACGACGTGCAGAACGTCTGTAAGGTCAGAGTTGTCCTCCGCCGTTATGGTCACGTTGTACGCGTTGTCCCTGCCAGCGTCCGCCGGCGCCTCGTAGTCAGGCACCGCCTTGAACGCAAGGTCCCACGTCCCGTCAGCGTCAGCGTCAGTCAGTGTGAAGAGGTCCGCGTCAGTGCCCGACAACTCCACATCCACAGCAGTGCTGGTGCTGTCGTCTTCATCGTCGGTCACCGCGTACATCGCTACTGCGGTGGCTATGGGGGTGTTCTCCGCATGCTCCACGGAAGTCTTCCCGTCCAACTCCGGGTCTTCCTGGACATTCGCGGCAGTGATGTTCACCGTGATGCTGTCCGAGTAAACTGCCGCATCACTCGAATTCGTGAAGTTGCCGTCCTCCACCGTGACCGTGACACTGAAGGTGGCGTTGTTGGGGCTGCTGGTCTGCTCGGTGTCCAGGACCGTGCCGGCCCCCACACTGATCTGACCGTTCGAGTCAATGACGAACTTCGAAGCGTCAGCCCCGCTCAGCTTGAAGGTCAACACGTCGTTCTCAGTATTGCCCACGAGGATCCGGCCACCCACCGGCGTGCCCGCTGCCGAGTTCTCGTCAACCTCTCTCGTAATCGAGGTCTCCGTAATCTCAGCGCCCTCGCTGTCCTCGATCACAGGGGCAGTGTTCGAACTCCGGGAGGCCAACACCGACCTAGCCGACACCTCCGGCAACTCCTTACCGGAGCCCTCAGGGTCGGTGTAGGTCACCGTCACGCGCAGGTAGCTGCCTATGTCGGATGGACCCGGGGTGTAAACGGAAGTGTTACCGGAGTTAGTGGGATTGCTCGTTGTCGCCTCTATGTCCGTGAAAGGACCGGTCCGGCTGGAGCCTCGCGCCCACTGCCATTCCAGACTGGATACGGCGCCGTCCTCGTCGGTGAGTGTCGCCGTGATGCCAACCCCGTCCACCGGCTGCCGGTTCGACAGCGTCAGCGTCGCAGGCTCATCCACGTTGACGAGTTGCACCACGATGACATGATCGGTGAAACCTTCATCGCTGTCGGTGGCCCTCACCGTGACGCTGTACTCGTCCGAATTAGTACCCCCGCCTCCTGCAGGCAGGTTCTCGTAGTCGGGAGACTCCTCGAAGGTGAGCACGCCTGCCTCAGAGATGTCGAAGACGTCATCCAAGGTCTGCAAACTCCAAGTCACCGCCAACCCCGCCTTGTCGTCCTCATCATCCGTCGCCGTGAACACCGCCACCGGCGTCGTCACCGGCGTGTGCTCAGCAAACTCGATCGTTTCGGGCGTCTGGGCCTGGGCAGTAAGACCCGCCAAGAGGAACAGTCCGAGGGCGAGAGTCAAGAGAATGGCCAGCCCACCCAGCACACGGTTTGGGCTAAGGAGGGTGAGGCTTGCAGTCCAGTAACTATACATCATGGCGGTTGTGTCCCCTTTCTTTCTTTAAGTCCTCGCGGTAAGTCCAGCGCTAGGAATCGGATTTATAATTTCGTATGTGCTCGTCAACGGGCTTTTCCGTCAGAGAGGACGCGCACAACTAGTGCAAGTCTACTGTCCTTGCCATTACTGGCATGTGAACTTTTGGCGAATATTCTGTTACAATTTGTGAACTCTTTTGAAAACAGTTGAGGAGCATGGCATAATAGCCTTGGCGGCCTTGATTTCAGCCGGTTAACTGACGGCAGAAAAATCTGCGCCTCCACACACGAACAGGTGATGGGATGAAAAGACCAGACGACCCGACACGGGAACCAGAAGCCGGGCGAGAGCACCTCTCCAGGCTTAGCAGAGCCGACCTGGAGACGCTTGTACACACCTCACCGGTAGGGGTGGTGGTCTTGGACGCCGAGACGGGAGTTCTCAAGTCCTTCAACCGGGAGACCAAGAGGATTGTTGATAGCCTGCGCAATCCGGAGCAGTCGCTGGAAGACCTGCTGGGCGTAATCGCCTTCAGGCGGGCCGACGGGCAGGAGTTCTCTCTCTATGACCTGCCGCTGTCAGATCTGCTGAGCAAGGGCGAGACCATCCGCGCCGAGGAGATCATCCTGCGGGTCGATGACGGAAGGACCGTCACCGTGCTGCTCAACACTACGCCAATCATCTCCGAGTCAGGCACGGTCGAGTCGATGGTGGTCACCCTGCAGGACATGGCGGCTATAGAGGATTTGGAGCGGATGCGGGCCGAGTTCCTGGCTTTGGTGAGCCACGAGTTGCGCGCTCCCCTGACCTCCATCAAGGGCTCCGCTGCCACGGTGTTGAGTTCGACGGATGATATGGACCCGGCGGTCGTGCGTCAGTTCTTCCGCATCATTGATGATCAGGCCGACCACATGCACGGCCTGGTCTCCGACCTGCTGGACGTGGCGCGCATCGAGACGGGGACGCTCTCGGTCAGCCCTGAATCCGTAGAGGTGGCCGTGCTGGTGGACAGGGCAAGGCGTTCCTTTGTCAGCGCAGGAAACAAGAACAACATTGACATCAACATTGACCAGGGCCTGCCACTGGTGCTGGCGGACAGAAGGAGGATTGTCCAGGTGCTCGGTAACCTGCTGTCCAACGCGGCCCGGCACTCTTCGGAGTCGTCAGTCATCGGGGTGACCGTGGTGAAAGAGGGCATTCACGTTGCGATCTCAGTGACCGATGAAGGACGAGGCATCCTAGCGGAGAACATGCCACACCTGTTCCGCAAGTTTTCAAGGGTACAGTCCGAGGAACAGAGAGAAGATACCGGTCTGGGCTTGGCCATCTGCAAGGGAATAGTGGAGGCTCATGGGGGCCGCATCTGGGCAGAGAGTGACGGGCCGGGGCTCGGCGCACGATTCACCTTCACCCTTATGACGGTAGACGAGGCTGGAAGCGACATAGCTGGTGGCGTCCTTCCCCATATGGCCCGGCTCTCGCGGCGATCAGTGAGGACCGCGGATGAACAGGTGCGTGTCCTTGTGGTCGACGACGACCCCGAGGCTTTGCGGTATGTCCGCAGCACCCTGGTCCAAGCAGACTACACACCGATAGTGACTGGTGACCCAGAAGAGGCGCTCGCCCTCATGGAGGATAGGAAGCCTGCTCTGATCCTACTCGACCTGATGTTGCCTGGCACCGACGGGATCAGGTTGATGAATGACCTTCTGACGATTGCAGACGTGCCCGTCATCTTCCTGTCCGTGTACGGGCAGGAAGAGATCATCACCAGGGCTTTTGATATGGGCGCCGTTGACTACGTGGTCAAGCCTTTCTCTCCGATGGAGTTAGTGGCAAGAATCAGGGCAGCCCTGCGCCGGCGGGTGGCATCCGAGCCTTCGGAACCGTATGTGCTAGGGGACCTGACTATCGACTACGTCGAACGTCGGGTGACACTTGCAGGTCGTCTCGTCGAACTGATGGCGATCGAGTACAGGCTGCTCGTCGAGCTTTCGGCAAACGCCGGACGAGTTGTGACGCAGGAGCAGCTGCTCCAAAGAATCTGGGGTGAGAGGAGTGGCGGTGACTTGCGGCCAATGCGAACCATCGTGAGCAGGCTCCGCCGCAAGCTGGGTGACGACGCCAACAAGCCTACCTACATCTTCACTGAGCCTCGCGTCGGCTACCGGATGCCGAAGGGAGAAACGCCTGAGCCGGAGGAAACGTAAGACCGGAGATATCCTGGATACGCCTTGGCCCCCTCCGCTCCGGCAGACGACACAAGTCGTGGGGTTCGGGCAGTTGTCACAGCCTCCACCCCGGCGGACCCAACGCTAATGGGACTTCCCGCGAAGTTCGCAATCGGTACGCCTTGGCCCACCAACTGGACAAAATCAAGAACCTTACCTTGAGGCTCCAATTGGCGGTGTAGGCTTGAGGCTTCCCAGCGATTTAGGCCGTCGCCCAGCCTTCTGAGAGGACTTCCGCCTGCTCCAGTACCGTCTGTGTCGCTTTCTCCTGCTTGTCTGGCGGGTAGCCGTACTTACGGAGAATGCGGCGGACTAACCGTCGCAGGTTGGCGCGGACGTTCTCACGCAGTGTCCAATCTATGGTGACGTTGTTGCGAACGGTCTCGACAAGCTGGCGGGCAATAATGCGAAGGGTTTCATCGCCGAGCACCTGGACCGCGCTGTCATTCGTTTCCAGCGCGTCGTAGAAGGCCAACTCGTCCTCTGACAGACCGAGATGCTCTCCACGGGCGTTGGCCTCCCGCATTTCCCTTGCAAGCTCTATCAGCTCCTCGATGACCTGCGCCGCCTCTATCGCCCGGTTCTGGTAACGCCGCAGAGACTGCTCTAGCATCTCAGCGAAGGAGCGGGCCTGCACCACGTTCTTCCGCCTCTTGGCGGACAACTCATCCCTGAGCAGCTTCTGCAGCAGCTCCACAGCGAGGTTGCGATGCGGCATGTCCTGGACCTCGGCCAGGAACTCGTCGGAAAGCACGGAGATATCCGGCTTGTCCAGACCTGCGGCGGCGAAGATGTCCATCACGCCTTCTGACGCCACTGCGCGGGAGATGATCTGGCGCACGGCAAGATCCAGATCCTCCTCCGGCCGTGCTTCTCCCGCTGCTCGCTTGGACAAAGCCGCCCTCACAGCCTGGAAGAATCCCACGTCGTCACGGATGCGTGCTGTCTCCGGGTGCGGCACGGCTAGTGCGAATGCCTGCGACAACTCTCGCACGGCGTTTAGGCAGCGTTCCTTGCCATCCTCTTGGGCTAGCACATGCTCTTGAGCGGCTGGCAGTAGACTCAAGCGTTCCTGCGGGGTGCCTGTAGTCCACTTTGACCAGTCGAAGCCGTGGAACAGGGCAGAGCACACCTCGTGCTTCTCCAGCATTACCGCCACCGCTTCTTCTTGGTTCAAAGTGGTGTGCCCAGTACCTCCGCTCTCCGTGTAGGTTGCCACGGCCTTCTTCAGGTCCTGGGCCATGCCGAGGTAGTCCACTACCAGTCCGCCAGGCTTGTCTTTGAATACGCGATTGACGCGGGCGATGGCTTGCATCAGCCCATGGCCGCGCATCGGCTTGTCCACGTACATGGTGTGCAGGCTCGGCGCATCGAAGCCCGTCAGCCACATGTCCCGCACCAACACGACCTTTAGTGGGTCGTCGGGATCACGGAACCGCTGGGCCAACGCCTCTCGCCGTGCTTTGTTCCTGATGTGCGGCTGCCACTCCAAGGGGTCGGAAGCAGAGCCGGTCATCACCACCTTTATCGCACCCTTGCCGTCATCATGGTCGTGCCAGTCGGGGTGCAGGCGTGTCAGCTCCCGGTAGAGGTCGATGCAGATGCGACGGCTCATGCAGACGATCATCGCCTTGCCTTCAAGCGCCTCCAGCCGTTGCTCGAAGTGGGCCACGATGTCCTTGGCGATCTGCTTGACCCGCTTCTCGGCGCCAACCACCGCTTCCAGTTGAGCCCACTTGGTCTTGAGCCGCTCCCTGCGCTCCACCTCCTCGCCCTCGGTGGCCTCCTCAAAGTCTGGGTCGATGTTTGGCTTCTCGTCCTCGTCCAGGGACAGCTTGGCCAGGCGGCTCTCGTAGTAGATGTGCACGGTGGCCCCGTCCTCGACGGAACGCCGGATGTCGTAGATGCTGATGTAGTCCCCGAAAACGGCGCGAGTGTTGGCGTCCTGAAGCTCTATGGGCGTCCCCGTGAACCCCACAAACGAAGCGTTGGGCAGCGCGTCCCGCATGTGGCGGGCGAAACCATCGATGAAGTCGTACTGGCTGCGGTGCGCCTCGTCGGCGATAACGACGATGTTGCGCCGCTCCGACAGCGTGGGGTGTGTATCGCCCTGGGTCTCGGGGAAGAACTTCTGGATGGTGG
>CAYVEN010000042.1:0-1181 GCA_964450505.1 uncultured Dehalococcoidia bacterium
TCAAGGTCAAGCCCGGCAGGGCCGCCATCATCTACTCCATCCCCACACCGGATGATAGCCCAATGGAGGGAGAGGACGCTGCTGAGATTGCCCTAAACAGGCGTGTTCGCAGTACAGGACGTGGTGGTACCCCTGGGCGGACTCGAACCGCCGCACCTGGCTCCGGAGGCCAGCGCTCTATCCACTGAGCTACAGGGGCAACAGTGGTTCAATATAGCAACGAGCGACCACAAATTTCAAGTATTGGCCAGTGTTCACCATTGAGGCAGCCGCGCATTGAGCCTACGTTTGCTTCACCACGCGCACTTTGCGGACTCTACGGCCACTGGTGGATACAACCAGGAAGTCCAGGCCTTGCAAGCTAACCACGTCTCCAGTGACCGGTATCTTACCCAGCTGAGTCGAAAGGAGACCTCCCAAAGTATCGAATCCCTCGCCTTCTAAGGAGGTCTGAAAAATCTCATTTATTTCGTCCAAGGTCACGCGTCCATCGATTTCGGCCTCATTTTCCCCGTGGCGAACTATCTCAGGCTCCTCCTGGGTAAATTCGTCTTCTATCTCACCAACTATCTCTTCAAGAAGGTCTTCCATAGTGATTAGGCCTTCGGTGCCGCCGTATTCATCGACTACTACGGCTACGGTGGCGCGTCTATCCTGCATTTCACGCAATAATTGGTCCAGGGGTTTGGAGTCCGGTATAAAGAGCGCCGGGCGTACAACGCCTTCAAGGTTGGGCACTTCCTCTCCGGCGCTGGTCTTCTGCAAGACGTCACGGGCATGCACTATCCCGACCACGTCGTCTATGCTATCTCTATAGACAAGTATGCGACTGTGGCCGACCTGACCCATCAGAGCCGCGACGTCCTCCAGCGATGTGTTTACCTCGGCGGTGTCAACATCCACTCTAGGAACCATTACTTCCCTTGCCGCCATGTGCTCAAGGTGGAGGATGGCTTGGATCATACGCCTTTCTTCAGGGTCTGCTTCGCGAATCTCTTCTTCTACCTGAGCGTTGTTTCCTATCGAGCCCTGGGTCAAGCCGTTACCGTTTGAAGACCTATTGTTCCCAAGGGAGTTCTCAATACGTGCTCTGAACCAAGCCAATGGGGTAAACAGCCAGAGAAGCGTTCTCAAAGGAATGGATAAGGCAGTAGCCACCTGAGTCGCGTATCTTCTCCCTA
>CAYVEN010000042.1:1191-14703 GCA_964450505.1 uncultured Dehalococcoidia bacterium
TCTGTAGCTAACTACTTGGAGAAGATAAAGGAGAAACAGCCCGGCAATAACAAGCCCCAGGGCCTCAGGCCATGAGCCTTCCAATGCGTTGAAGGCCAAGACAGCCAGCGAAACACCAATCAAGGTTATGGCAACCAGCTTCACAGCGAAAAGCATCTGTAAGGCGCTGGTGCAGCGAGATGACATCCACCCAATAGATGGGGAGGCAGCGTACGATTCGAGGCGAGAGATATCGCCGGGCTGGCAAAGCTTACGGATTGCAGCTTCTGCGAGTGAAGCGGCAATAAATAAGAGGTTGGAAAGAATCAAGATGAGAATTGATAATGAACTGTCACTATCCAAGCGTCTATCACATCCTTTTAGCCTGCCCTAGGCAGGCGGTCTTTTGAATTTTGATCTCGTTGTGGGCTTTATTCTAGCAGGAACGCCCACCGCCAAGCTATCCGCGGGAACATCCCTGGTAACCACGGAACCCGCGGCAGTAGAGGCGCGAGTTCCCACTCTCAGAGGCGCTACTAACATGGTATCGCTGCCTATAAAAGCGCCGTCTTCAATGACTGTCCTATGTTTATTCTCACCATCAAAGTTGCAGGTGACAGCCCCCGCCCCTATGTTCACGTTGCTACCTACATCCGCATCACCAACGTAGCTGAAGTGGCCCATAGCCGTATCCTGTCCAATGCGGCTGTTCTTTACCTCGGCGTAGTTGCCTATGTGGACGTTCCGCTCCAGGAACGTATCCGGTCTGAGATGACTGAACGGCCCAACGTGGACGGAGGATTCAAGGTGAGCGCCCTCCAGTACGGAGGCTATCACCCTGCAATCATCCCCTATAGCCGAATCGATCACGGTGGAGTTGGGACCTAGTTCGCATCTATTGCCCACGCGACTAGCGCCCCTTATGGCGGTGTTGGGTTGGATAACGGTATCGCTCCCTATCTCCACAGCGGCGTCTATGTAGGCGGTTGACGGGTCCACTACGGTTACGCCCTCCAACATCCACCTATTGAGTATACGACGGCGCATGACCTGCTCGGCTTGGGCCAAGTCCAAGCGAGTGTTGACGCCAAGTATCTCCGTCTCATCGTGAGAAGTGAGGCTATCCACCAGCAGCCCGGATGAAACAGCCAGCTTCACCAAGTCGGTCAGATAATACTCACCTGAGGCGGAAGGAGCCAGCTTTCGGAGCGCTGACCAGAGCCAGTCCGAGGTGAAAGCGTACACTCCCGCATTGATCTCGTGGACAGAGCTTTGGCTTTTATCGGCATCGACATCTTCAACTAGGTCGACAACGGTCCCGTTTCCATTCCGGATGATTCTCCCCAGTCCCTGTGGGGAATCGAGAGAAGCGGTCAACAGAGTGATAGCTGCACCCGATGATTCGTGCCTTCGTACCATTTGGGAGAGCGTAGCGGGACGCAGAAGAGGAGTATCGCCGTAGGCAACCAGGATGTGGGTTGCCCTGCCATCCATCAAGGGTTCGCTCTGCAAAAGGGCATGACCCGTGCCGTTTGCTCCATGTTGCTCCACGCTAGCTATAGAGGCGTCTATTTGGCCGCTTATGTCCTCGGAATTTGGGGGTACTACAACGGCCAGCCGACCATGAATAGCCTGTGTGACGGCATGGATTACGTGGGAAAGCATGGGCTTGCCACAGACGGGATGAAGCACTTTGGGCAACTGCGACTTCATCCTGGAACCCTTGCCCGCTGCAAGGATAACGGCCGCCCAGCTTTGGTTTTCTTCAGGCACGATGCTCAAAGGAAAAGCCTACCTTCTCCCGCGTATCCGCGAGGACAGGTAGGCCGTTTTCTCCTTAGTTAATCACTGTACATTTTGGGATGCTCTTTGCTCCCAAGGACATGCTAAGTCGCGGAACCATGCGTGTCAAGTTGGGCGACATATCGGGCGGACGGACACACATGCGGGGAAGTTTAATGGAAGACCATATTCATCAGAATATTCAGTGAGCTGTAATATACACTTACCCTGGTTATCAGAGAATACGCTTTAGGAAAGCCCCAGAATCCCCTCCAACCCTACCTCGAACCTGCGATGCTTGGCGACTTCTTTCACCGCCAGCAGCACGGCAGGCATGAACGATTCACGGCTAATCGAATCGTGTCGGAGGCTCAACGTCTGCCCCAGCGCTCCGAACACCACCTCGTGGTGGGCCAGGCGTCCGGGCATCCGCGTGCTGTGGATCGATACCCCGTTGTAATCTCCGCCCCTGGTGCCGGGCAGCGGCTCCTTTTCCGGGTCGGGGTGCTTGAAGCTCTTGTTCTCGGCGATTGCCCTTGCCAGGGCCAGCGCCGTCCCTGACGGAGCGTCTATCTTGGCCTCGTGGTGGGCTTCGTGTATATCGGCGTAGTCAAAGTAGCGGGCGGCAATCCTGGCCAGGTGCGTCAAGACCACCGCTCCAAGGGCAAAATTCGGCACGACAAGCACACCGACTTCATTGCTGCTACTGAGCTCTCTCAGCGCTTCCAGCTCAGGTTCTCCCATGCCGGATGTGCCGATGACCACGTGGACTCCTCTTTCAGCGGCCATACGCGCCGCCTCCACGCTTGCCGTGGCTATGGAGAAGTCTATGAGGACGTCTGCCTCCACGCCTGTAAGCAGGTCGCTTACGCTATTTGCATAGGGGATTGCGCCGGAGCCGTCCGGCAGGTCGATGGGGTCTATGCCCGTCCCTAGGTCGACGCCGCCCACCGGCTCAACTTCACCGTCCGCGCAAAGAGCGGCCAGTACCTGCTGGCCCATCCGTCCCAGCACTCCATGCACTACTACTCGCAGCGCCACTCCTCACACCTCACTAATAGCGTCTTGGTCCGCGACTCTGGCCGCCCGGCCTTGGCCCGCGCCCGCTTGGCCTTCTGCCGCCGCCCTGGGAGTAGCCGCCTCGCCGTTGGCCGTAGCCGCCGCGGCCGTTGCCGTCGCGCTGGGAGCGATCGCCGTCGGAACGGCCTTCCCCTCTGGGGGGCCTCCCTTCTCCCTGCTCGGAGTCTGAGTCGGCATAGACGGCGCGGCGGGAAAGGTTGATCCTCCCCATCCTGTCCACCTCTACCAGCATAACGGTTATTTCGTCGCCCACCGTTACCTCGTCTTCAACCCTCTCCACGTGATTCTCGGCCAGCTGGCTGATGTGCACCAGTCCCTCTTTGCCGGGCATGATCTCCACAAAAGCGCCGAACTCCATGATCCTGGTCACCTTGCCGGTGTAGATCTCGCCTATTTCCGGCTCTCGGATCAACCCTTGCAGCGCCTCTATGGCCGCATTGGCCGACTCTTCGCTGGTGGAACCTATGGTCACGGTGCCGTCGTTCTCTATGTCTATGGTGGCCTTGGTCTCCTGGATTATGGCCTTGATGGTCCTGCCTCCTGGGCCGATGACCGCGCCTATCTTGTCCACGGGGATGCTCAACTTCTGCATCCGAGGAGCATAGGGGCTGAGCTCCTGCCTAACCCCTGGTATTGTTTCCTTCATCTTGCCCAGAATGAACAGACGCCCTCGACGCGCCTGCTCCAGCGCCTTGCTCATTATTTCAAAGTTGATCCCCTTCACCTTGACGTCCATCTGGAGCGCCGTTACGCCGTCGTCCGTTCCGGCAACCTTAAAGTCCATGTCTCCCTGGAAGTCTTCTATGCCCTGGATGTCCGTGAGCACGGCGTACTCACCGGTCTCACCCATGATGAGGCCCATGGCCACACCGGCTACCGGCTTCTTTATGGGGACGCCGGCGTCCATGAGCGCCAGGGTGCTTCCGCAGACGCTGGCCATGGAGGTGCTCCCGTTGGAGCTCAAAATCTCCGACACCACTCGGATGGTATAGGGGAATTCCGCCTCGTCCGGGATCACAGGAAGAAGTGCCCTCTCGGCAAGCGCGCCGTGTCCTATCTCGCGCCGACCCGCGCCGCCCATGCGTCGCACTTCCCCTACGGAGTACGGCGGGAAGTTGTAGTGATGCATGTACCGCTTGGTCTCCTCCGGGCTCAGGGTGTCAAGGTTCTGCGTCATGCTCAAGGAGCCCAGGGTAGCTATGGAGAGCGCCTGGGTCTGACCGCGTTTGAACATGCCCGTACCGTGAGTCCTGGGCAGCACGCCCACTTCCGTGCTGATTGGTCGTATCTCCTCGGGACTTCGCCCGTCTGGGCGTTTGCCGTTGTGTATGACGTTGTCACGCATTGTTTTCTTCAGGAGCTTTTCAAACGCCTCCGATACAAGGCCCGCGCCGTGCTCCTCTTCGAAACGCGCCACGGCCTCTTTCTCCAACTCGTCCAGTGCGGCGTTTCGCTCTCCCTTTGCCGCTCCTTCGTCGAACAGCTCCTTCACCCGTCCTTGCAGCATGGATTCCACCTCCGACTGCAGAGAAGCGGAGGGTTGGGAAATCGGAATATAGTGGACTTTCTGCTTGCCCACCTTCTGGGCGATCTCATCTTGAAGCGATGCCAGCTCCGCGTTGACTTCCTGCCCCAGGGACATGGCCTCCAAGAGCTGCTCTTCGGATACCTCGCCGGCCCCCGCCTCAACCATTATCACGGCGTCGCGGGTGCCTGCCACCACCAGATCCAAGTTTCCATCGCTTATCTGCTTGTAGGTGGGGTTGACCAGGAGCTCTCCGTCCATGTACCCCAGGCGGCAAGCGCCTATGGGGCCCTCGAACGGAATGTCCGATATGGTCAGCACAATAGACGCTCCTATTATCGAAAGCGTCTCCGGAGGGTTCTCGTGGTCCACCGACAGTACGGTGTTGATGACCTGTACCTCGCTGCGGTAATCCTTGGGGAACAGCGGCCGTATTGAGCGATCCGTCAAGCGGGCCGCCAGGATGGCGTCTTGTGTGGGTCGGCCTTCCCTGCGGAAGAAGCTTCCGGGAATCTTCCCAGCCGCGTACAGCCTCTCCTCGTAGTCTACGGTCAGCGGGAAGAAATCTATTCCTTCCCTTGCCTGGGCGCTGTTCACCGTGCTGAGGACTATGGAGTCCCCGTACCGGATCAGAGCTGCCCCGTTGGCCTGTTCTGCGTATCTCCCTATCTCAACAATAAGCGTACGTCCGCCAATTTCACGTGTAAAAGTTTCAACCATAAGAAAAAAGACTCCTTTATATCAGGAGCGGGCGTCCAGGAAAGAGAAAACACCCCTGGGGAAGGGGTGTTACCGTCGTAGTCCTAATCTTGCTAGGATGTTTGCGTAACGTCCCACGTCTTCGCGGCTTAGGTAAGACAACAAACGGCGTCTACGTCCCACCAATCGCATCAGTCCGCGTCTACACTGGAAGTCCTTGTGATGAGACCTCAGGTGGCTGGTCAACTGCTTGATACGCTCCGTGAGTAGAGCTACCTGAACTTCCGTTGACCCTGTGTCCTTTTCGTGTCCGCCGAAATCCTTGAAGATCGCTTGCTTACTTTCCGTTCCTAGCATCCGCTCTATTACTTTATACCTTCGCTATTCTTGTCAACAACGAATATAACACACTCGGTTCATCACGGCAAACCCCCTTCCGTCATGCCCACGCAAGCGCCGCCCGCTCATGGTGAGCTTAGAGTTTATCCTGAACGCAGCCGAAGGGAAGCAGATGAGCGGAGCCCCCTTTTTCGTCATTCTGAGCGCAGCGTAGCGGAGTGAAGAATCCAAAACCTCTTGCCCGTTTGCTCTTATGCCTGTGCATTCCCTCTTGAAGCCTTGCTACTTCACGGAATATCATGTCCACAGCTATGTATGCACTCATCCTTGCCGGCGGAAAGGGCGAGCGGTTGCGGCCGCTGACCGATACTGTGGCCAAGCCCATGGTGGAGGTCAACGGCAAGCCGATCCTCTGGCATCAGGTGACCAAATATAAGGAGCTGGGCATTACAGATTTCATAATCCTCTGCGGATACAGGTGGGAGAGCATAGCAGACTACTTTGGCGACGGCTCTCGGCTGGGAGTCAACATCCAATACTCCGTGGAAGAATCGCCCCTTGGCAGAGGAGGAGCACTCAAACAGGGCTTGGCCTGCGTTCCGGACTCCGAGTCTACCGTTCTGGCCTGCAATGGTGACATACTCACCAACGAAGACTTGAAGCTTATGATTGCGCCGCACAGAGACACCGGCGCGCTGGCCACCGTCATGCTGACCCCCTACCCTAGCGCTTACGGCGTAGTGGAGATAGACGGCTCCAACCGCATCACGGCATTCAGAGAAAAGGGAGAGCTGCCGATGTGGATCAACGCCGGCATCTATCTCTTGGAGACCGCAATCAGGCCGGAACTACCCGACTTGGGCGACCATGAAACGACGACCTTCCCCCGCCTAGCGGACGAAGGCAAGCTGTTTGCCTACTGCTCCAGGTCCTTCTGGAAGGCTGTGGACAACCACAAAGACCTCCGCGAAGCTGAAGAAGCCATCCTGCTTACTGGGAACCGGTTGTGAGCTACTTAAAAGTACTCGTCACAGGCGGCGCGGGCTTCGTTGGCTCTCATCTCGTTGACCGTTTGCTCAAACACGGCTTCCGCGTGGCCGTGGTGGACAACCTCAGTAGCGGTCGCAGGGAGCATCTGGATTCCAAGGTCTCCCTTCATCAGGTGGACATAGGAGCCGCCGAGCTGGCCGACGTTTTCCGACAGGAAAAACCCCAGATTGTGTTTCACATGGCTGCTCAATCAAGCGTGTCCAGGTCCGTTGCCGACCCGGAGGAAGACGCCAGGGTAAACGTAGCGGGCACGCTGAACCTTTTACGGATGTGCGACAGGTTCGGTATAGACAGATTCGTGTACAGCTCGACGGGCGGCGCCCTTTACGGCAATCCAACGCAGATCCCCTGCACGGAGACCCATCCCGTCAGGCCCATCTCTCCTTACGGCGCCAGCAAGCACGCCGCGGAAAGCTACGTCCATGCTTATGGAGCATCGGCGGGGTTCAAGTACACCATATTGCGCCCCAGCAACATCTACGGCCCCCGCCAGGACCCTTACGGCGAAGCCGGTGTCATCGCTATCTTTACTCAGCGTATGCTGGAGAAGAAAGAGGTGACCATCTTTGGCAGCGGCGAACAGGAACGCGACTTCGTCTACGTTGGCGACGTAATAGAAGCCAACCTGAAGGTTCTTGAGCAAGAGACCGACGAGGAGTACAACATAGGCGCAGGCTACGGCACAACCGTTAACCAGATATTTGACATGCTGGCGGAAGAGACCGGTTATAGGGAGCGACCTTTGTACGGTCCGCCGCGTGAGGGCGACGTATTCAAAATCTCCCTGGACAGCCGGAAGGCGGAACATCTGCTTGGATGGTCTCCGCGGGTGGACTTGGCGGAGGGGTTGAAGCTCACCGTTGACTACCATCGAAATCATGGACCCTAGAACCGAAGCCGCCATATCCATCGACGACCCGGCCAGCTTTGCGCGCCATGATCCATCCGGCTTGCACGACAGAATCGCCGACCTGCCCGACCAATGCGGCCAGGCCTGGCGGGAAGCTATGTCCCTGGAACAGCCCGCCCACTACGCCGGTAGCCGGTCTGTGGCTGTACTTGGTGTCGGCGGCTCTGCCATCGGCGGCGATATTCTTGCTGGCCTCATCAGCCGGGAGAAGACCGCGCCGCTTTCGGTGATTCGAGACTATAGCTTGCCGGACTGGATAGACGCCGGTACGCTAGCCATCGTCTCCAGCTACTCCGGCAACACGGAGGAGACCCTATCCATGTACCGGCAGGCAAAAGAAGCCGGCGCCAGGATAGTCGTCATCACCAGCGGCGGTGAGCTGGGCCGCGAGGCGGGCAACGATGGAGTCCCCGTCCTTCATGTGCAGTTCGCCGGGGAGCCCAGGGCCGCCTTGGGGTACTCTTTCGCCGCGCCCATGGCCATCCTCTGCCGGCTCGGCCTGATTCAGGATAGATCGATTGACATGGAGGAGGCTGGACTTGTTCTCAGAGAGCTGCGTGCGTCCCTTACCTCCAACGTCCCAACATCCCAAAACCCGGCCAAGCAGCTTGCGGTGGACCTGTTCAACAGGCTCGTTGTAATTTATGGAGCAGGCCTCCTCTCCGGGGTGGCGCGACGTTGGAAGGTGCTTATCAACGAAAACAGCAAAGCCTGGGCCTTCGCCGAGGAGTTGCCTGAAGTCAACCACAACTCCATTGTGAGCTTTGTCAATACCGGTCTGGATTCCAATGGCATCGCCGTCGTTCTTTTGCACTCCAACCTACTCCATCCCCGCGTCTCCTCGCACTACCGTCTGACCAGGGAGCTACTCGACAGCCATTCCTTGTTCAATTACCAGGTTGAAGCAATTGGGAAGTCACCCCTGGCCCAGGTCCTCAGCGCCACCTTAATAGGAGACTTTGTTAGCTACTACCTGGCCATACTCTACGGCATAGACCCGTCGACAACACCCCTGCTGGATCAGGTGAAACAGCGCCTGAAGGCAATGGAGGAGCAGTAGCTTCGCTTATACTGCCCTTGGTAGCTTGGTATAGTTCTCAGGCGGTAATATAATGACATTATGCCTTGGGAGGTTGAGGCCACAGACCAATTTTTGCAGTGGTGGAGCGAACTTTCAGAGCAACAGCAGAACTCAGTTATCAAATCTGTTGGTATGCTAGAGGAGTTGGGCCCGGTTTTGCCATTCCCATACTCCTCGGGTGTAAACCGATCGCGCCACGGGCGTATGCGGGAACTTAGAGTGCAAAGCGCAGGCAGACCGATTCGGATACTGTATGCAATGGATCCAAGGAGGACATCGATACTTCTGATTGGAGGCGACAAGACCGGCAACAGGAGATTCTACGAGGAGTACGTACCTATTGCCGACAGACTCTACGACGAGTACCTGGAGGAGTTGCGAAAGGAGGGGTTGATATAATGAGTGGCCGTCACCCGTTCAGCGAGTTAACTAAAGACTTCACGCCCGAGCGCCGTCGCCGTATCGACGAAATGAAGGATGAGTTGAAGGCGAGCATGGCTGTGTTCCTGAAGTTCAAGGACGCTTTCTCCGGCCTGTACGTAGAGAAGAAGCGCGACCACACGTTCGCCTTCGAAGTGTGCGGATACAAGGGAGCCACAGTCTATCTACGCAAGTCTCACACCGGACTGAATCAAGCGCGCATCCATTCGGGGCGTGTGAATAACTTTCCCAATCCAGACAACCTGCAAAGCTACCTTAAAAGGAACGACGTGCCGGTAGACCGGTCAGAGTCACACCCGGATTTTCTGGTCGGGCCTGACCACGTAGATGCGGTCATAGCCATACTAAAGGGAGGGCTTGCCCAACCGAGCGCCGCGCAACCTTACAAAAAGCGCGACAGCGCCCTGCTGGAACCGGCCTCCCCATGATGGAGGCAGACCACATCCCAGGGTACTGGACGTGAGGTGCAATCGCCGGATGACGGGACACAAATTACATCGGACAAGAACCATGACCACTAGAGGTAACGCCCCCTTTGTATGCTGAGATCATTGCCAGTGGAACGGAGTTGCTCATGGGGGAGATCCAGGACACCAACTCCTCGTGGCTGGCGTCACAGTTGCCCCAGTACGGCCTGGAAGTACGCCAGGCAACCTTGGTCGGCGATGATCCCGAGCGTTACGTAGAAGTCCTGCGGCGCTCTTGGCAACGAAACCAGTACACGTTCACAACCGGCGGCCTTGGCCCCACCAGTGACGACGTCACCCGTGAAGCCATAGCGCAGGTCTTCAGCGAACAGGCCTATGTAGACCCGCAGCAGTTGGAGCATCTCACCTCCATATTCAGGTCTCGCGGCAGCGAAATGCCGGCCAGCAACATCAAGCAGGCCTGGCTCATCCCATCCGCCAGCTCTATTCCCAATCGAATGGGCACTGCGCCGGGTTGGTGGGCGGAGAAGGACGACAGGGTCATCGTAGCTATGCCGGGACCTCCCCGTGAGCTCAGGGACATCTGGGAACGGGAGGTGGCTCCCAGGCTGCGTCAAAGGATAGAGGGCAACGTGGTGCTTACCAAGACCCTCAAGACAATCGGCCTATCCGAAGGCGCAGTCGATGAAATGGCTGCCCCCGTTCTGGCCAGCGAAAATCCGTACGTTGGGGTCTACGCCAAGCCGGACGGCATACACCTGCGCATCATCTCGCGCGGCCCCGACCACACCGAGGCCAACAAGCTGCTCCTCTCCGTGGAGAACCGGATACGTCATATTTTCACCGACAGCATCTGGGGAATAGACGAGGAGACCGCGGAAAATAGCGTCGGCGAGCTACTGAGGCGTCGCGGCCTCACCCTGGCTACCATGGAGTCCTGTACCGGCGGCCTGCTTGCCGACTCCATTACCAACGTTGCTGGCAGTTCCGGTTATTTCAAGGGGGGTATAGTCTCCTACACCAATGAGCTGAAAGTCGCTCACGGCGTGCCCGCGCGCCTCATCGAAGAGTACGGCGCGGTTAGCGCCCAAGTCGCCGAAACCATGGCCGAGGCTGTCCGCACAGAGCTTGGCGCGGACTACGGCATAGGCATTACGGGCGTGGCAGGCCCAGATCCCCTGGAAGACAAACCGCCTGGAACCGTCTACATAGGGTTAGCCCGGTCTGGGAGCAAGGAGGCCGCCTACCACCGCTTCCCTTCCACCAGCCGGTCGCTGGTCAAGAACCGCGCCGTCATCATGGCTCTGCTCACATTGAGGAACACGATAACCGGCGATCAGGCATAGCTGTAGTCGACAGCCTCTCCTTACACCGTCAGCTTTCGATACAGCGTAGGCAGCCGGGCCGGAAGGGCGCTGATGTCGGCCAGCACTTCGTAGCCCATGTCCTGGCACATAGTCGCCAGGTAATCGTGCCCGGCCTTGTCCACGGTCAAGCAGAACGGCGTGATGTTCTTTCTCCTGGCCTCCGTAAGTGCCATCTTGGTATCGTGGACCGCGTACTCCTTCTCCACGCCCTCACGGCTGTATCCCCTGTCCTGCGGTCGGCCGTCGCTGATCAGGAACAGCAGCTTGGTGCGCGAGTCCTGCTTGTCCAGCTTGGTCACGGCGTGCCTTATAGCGGGCCCCATGCGAGTGGCGTGCAGCGGCGTAACACGGTCGATTCTCTTCTTGACCCGCTCCGATAGTTTTTCGTCTATGTCCTTGATGGTGTAGAACTCAACGTTCTCCCGCCCGTAGCCGGAGAAGCCGTATATGCCGTACACGTCCCCTATTGTTTCCAGGGCGTTGATAAGCAGAACCAGGCCCTCTTTCTCAAGGTCTATTATCCGCTTGTAGCTTCGTTTGTGACCCTCCAGCCGTCTGCTGCGCAGCCAGGCCATGTACTCCACCGGATCGTCCGGCGCATCCCAGCTGTCCCGCCTTGTATCGTCTATCGACTCCGCGGTGGATGCGCTCATGTCCAGCAGGAACACCACGGAAACGTCTCGCTCCACCTTGTTGCGGCGCCAGTGCACCTTGTCGGACGGCGACTCCCCTGCCCACTTGTCTATGATCGACTCTATGACCGCATCCAGATCGAAGTCTTCGCCGTCTGGCAAGTGTTTGGTCTTGCGGTACACCTCTGGGGCCAGCATCTCGAACTGACGCCGTATCCGGCTCACCAGGCTTGAATGAGTGCGCAGGGTATCCGTAAAGAACTGCGAATCTCCCTCTGGCACCCACTTCTCGCGTACCACGCACCACCGCGGCTTGTAATCATCGGCGCGGAAGTCCCATTCGTCGTACAGGTAGGTCTGCGGCTCCCCAATCTCGATGGGGTACCCCTCTTCGTCCACGTGGGGAATCATCCCCTGCCCTTTCCCCGAATCGGGGGTCTGCCCGCTGCCTATCTCCTGCACGATGTTCTGAATCAACGCGCCCAGGTTTTCAGGTGAAGCCTCCTCCGACCCTTCCACCATGTCCAGCTCCGCGCTGTTGGCCAGTAGTTGCTCCAACTCCTCCTTGGATAGGTTGGAAGCGCCTTCCTGACCCTGTGTTTGCCCCTGCTGCATTCGCAGCGCCGACAGCAGCTGGCTCAGTTCCGGTTTGAAGTCGCCTCGGTAGTCCACCTGCGGCGGCGATTCGTACTCCTCGTCGTCGTCCCCCGTCTGCAGTTCGCTGGGCGTGGAAGCCTCGTCGGAGCCTTGGATTTCCTCCAAGATGCTCTCCAACTCCTCTTCCGTCATCTCATTGTCCTCTAGGTCAAGCTCAGTCCACTCTTCCTCCGGCAGCTCCACGTTCGGCATCTCCGCGATGAGGTCGTATATGCGTATGGTTGCCTCCGTGGAGTCCTCGACTGAGGCGTCCTTGACAAGGATCCGTTTGAAAATCTTTGCCGCCGCCTTGGCGCGATCCAGGTACTGCTTCGGCGCGGGCAGTCCCTTGTTCTGCTGCAGGCTCAGCCGCACCAGGAACTCCACCATGGCTTCTTGCAGCGGCATCTCCTCTATCTCCGGCCTAGTCTGCAGGGCATCCTGCTGCACCTGCGTGTAGGCTGGGGCAAGGCCGGGATACTCGCTGCGGATCCTGTGGTCAAGCCTGCCGTCCTCGACTACGGTGAATATGTCCAGCGCCAAACGGCGATTGTCGAATAGGTTGAAGAACCGCTCCATGTCGGTGAGAAACGCCCGCTCGACCGCGCCGGATTCCTCGCCAAACAGCGGCTGTTGTACCGGAACGGGGGCCTCCTTGCCGTTCGCCTGCCCCGCTCTTTTCAAGCGGCTATCGGCAAACAGCGATGACGGCCTATCGAAGACGAAGTCAAAACTGCCAAACTCTATGTGAGCCACCTGGTGCGTGCACACGACCTTGAACAGCGAGAAGTTCCTCTCCTTGCTGTCGTACTTGTCCATTTCGCCCGGCAGGTAGACGACGCTTCCTTCCGTGGTCGCGTGGTACTCCGAGACCCACCCGATATTCTTGGACAGCAGCTCTCTGGCGGGAGCAATCTCCACTCCGGCCCCGGCCAGCGCCCGGCAGTACATGCCAAGCAGCCCTTTGATCTTGTCTAGCTCAATTGCCGTGGACAGGCTCTCCAGTACCGCCTCCGAGGTGTTGGACTCGATTTTGAAGTAGGCCAGTCCCCCGTCAGGGTTCTCGCCAAGGATGGACACTCCCCTATCGAACCATGCTCTAACCTGGTCATGGTTCATCCTTTCCAGCAGTTCGGGTGCGCTCTTTAGAAAGGCCGCGACAGCGTCGTGCGACATGGGCAGCAACACTTCCGCCATGCTCAGCAGACGGCTCTGCCCTGCGGCGTCTACCCGCGACATTGGCCCAACCGTTTCATTGATGAACAGGCTGATGTTGGATATCCCGCCGCGCACCATAGCCGACGATATGTCCAAGAAGCGGCCGCGGTGGTCCTTGTGCAGCGGCGCCACTATCTTGGACGCCGATTCGAAACTGCTCTTCACTTCCCGCCAGTTGCTTTCAGCTACCACCTGTGACAGATTGATCAACGACATCATGCCGTCGCCGAATTGCGGCAGCACCTGCTGTCCCAGGACAAGGCAGTCCGCCGCCACTTCGGTTGACTTCTGCGAAAGTGAATTTATCAGCTGCGCAAATTTGCCCAGCTCCTGGAATGTCATGTA
>CAYVEN010000042.1:14803-16450 GCA_964450505.1 uncultured Dehalococcoidia bacterium
AGTATCCGGGCAGTGGCTCCAAATATCTTGTGCTCTCCATAGGAGTAGACCTTGGAGTGCGCCCAGTGCGCGTCCTCCACGTTTCGCGCGTCCAACAGCGACGACACCGGCGCTTCCAACACCTCCGCAACCTCGTCTTCGTTGGGTCTAAACTCATACGGGTACGGAATCGTCCCCACGAACGGCCTGATTACGAACCCAGCTCGTGTGGTTGTCTCATCGAGCTCTCCCAGTACCGTAACCGACGCCGGGCTTATCCCCATCTCCTCGTGGGTTTCCCTGAGCGCCGTTTCCAGAAGACCGGAGTCCCCGTCATTCATGCCGCCGCCGGGGAAGCATATCTCTCCCTTGTTGAACTCAACCTTGTTAGTCCGTTTGTTGAACAGGACAGTGTATTCGCCGTTCCTGCAATACAGGAGCAGAAGTACCGCTGAACGCCTTAGACCCGGCTCCGATATCGTCCGCGCCTCTGCGCCGGACAGCGCCAAGCGCACCCGTTCGAGCTCTGTGTTTACCGGAAGCGTCGTGGTCTCCGCTACTCTATTCGAATATGGAAGTGACAACCTCTTCAATGCTCTCCTGGACTTCAAAGTCATCGGTCACGCCCCAGACCACCGCAATCTGGCAAGCCCTTCTCGGCGTTATGCCTTGGTTGATCAGCTTGCCGGCGTAGATCAGCAGCCTGGTGCTGGCGCCTTCTTGCAGGCCGTGGTCCTTGAGGTTGCGCACCTTTTCCCCCAGCTTGGCTAGGGAGTCCGCCATCTCAGGCGATACACCGCTCTCATGTTGCACAACCTGGGCTTCAACTTCCTTAGTTGGGTAGTTGAACTCCAGAGAGACGAATCTTTGTCGTGTGCTGTGCTTCAGGTCTTTCAAAGCGCTCTGGTAACCGGGGTTGTACGAGATGCAGAGCAGGAAGCCGTCCGCGGCTTCTATCACTTGGCCGCGCTTCTCGATGGGCAGGAAACGCCTGTGGTCGGTGAGGGGGTGAATCAGCACGGTGGTATCCTTGCGCGCCTCCACTATCTCATCCAGGTAGCAGATGCCCCCCGCTTTTACCGCCCTGGTCAAGGGACCGTCTATCCACTTCGTCTCCTCGCCTTCCAGAAGATATCTGCCCACCAGGTCGCTGGCGGTCAGGTCCTCGTGGCACGCTATGGTTACCAGCGGTATGGCGCCGTCTTCATTCGCCTGGCCTTTGTTGCCCTTCACGGTAGTGACGGGACGGCCCAGGCGCCAGGCCATGTGCTCGATGAATCGAGTCTTGCCGCACCCCGTCGGCCCCTTCAGCAGCACGGGAATCTTGGATTCATAGGCGGCTTCAAATAGCTCTATCTCATCTGATACGGAGACGTAGTACGGTTCCTCTTCCACCACGTATTCCTCTATGAGGAACTCCCTGTAAACGCTTCTTGTCCCTTTTGCTAGTGTCAACTATGCCTCCCTTGCAATCGGCTGCACCAGAGCTCTTCGAGACGAAGCCTCAAAGCCTCAAGGTCGCCTGTATTCTCTATTACCTCGCTGGCGTGTCTAGCCCTCTCTTCGTTCGATAGCTGAGACCCCAGACGCTTTCTGATCTCCTCTTCAGCCAGCCCGTTTCTCTGGTGGATGCGCTCCACCGCCACCTCTTCAGGCACCTCCAGCATC
>CAYVEN010000043.1:0-3152 GCA_964450505.1 uncultured Dehalococcoidia bacterium
GAGGAACCGAATGCAATGGAACGGTTCATGTTTATCACCGCCTGCATCGCGCTGGCATTGATCGATATGGCCTTCGCCGTATCGTCGACTCCGCTAATATCCGCTTCTCTGATCCACGTCATAGCCTGCTCCTATCTCCGGCGCTACGCCTCATGCACTATCTCTCCACCGACCATCGTCATCTCCACCGGAATGTCGATGATAGCCTCCGCCTCCACCGCCGTCGGATCCTCCGCCAGCACCACCAGGTCCGCCAGCTTGCCCGCTTCTATAGACCCCTTGACGTTCTCCTCGAAAGAGGCGTAGGCCCCGTTTATGGTGTATATCTTCAGCGCTTCCTCTACAGTCACGCGCTGGCTGGGCCCCCAAACGTTCCCATGCATATCGGTCCTGGTAACGCAAGCCTGGATCCCCATGAGGGGCGGGTACATACCGCAGGGGTAATCGGCGGCGCCCGTCGACACTATCCCGTTGTCTATGAAAGAGCGCTGGGCAAACATCCACTCCACTCGCTCCTTTCCGTAATACTGCATCTTCTCTCCGTGGTAGTAGACGTAAGTGCAGAAAGGCGTTGCCACGCAGCCAAGCGCCCTGATGCGACGCAGGATGTCCGGATTCACCACGGTGCAATGCTCAATGCGGTGCCGGATCCCCGCCCTTGGATATTCGGCCTGCGCCTTCTCGTAAGCGGTGAGCACCTGCTCTATCGCCGAGTCTCCGTTTGCGTGGATGCAGATCTGGAACCCGGCGCGGTGCCATTCCATCACCTTGCGCTCGGTCTCTTCAGGCCCCACGGCCAGAAAGCCGCGGTCATCATCGCTCCCCTCGTAAGGACTCGACAGGTAAGCGGTGCGAGACGCTATGCCCCCATCGACAGATATCTTGATGCCGCCGAAGCGCAGGCGGTCATCTCCAAAGCCTGACCTTACTCCCGCGTCGCGCAGCGCCGGAAAGTGACTGTAGTGCATCAGCAGGTACACCCTCAACGGCAGTTCCCCTTTTTGACGCGCCTCCTGGTAAACGCGAAACTCGTCCGCCGATACCATGGCGTCGTGGACGGTGGTGGCGCCGGCTTTGGCGTACATATCCATGATGACCTTCAACCCGTTGCGGCGGTCATCGTCCGTTGGCTGGGGAATCAAATCTCTTTCCACCCATTCCGCGGCGTGCTGGTAGACCACGCCCGTCAGCTCTCCGTTGGCGAGGTCCTTTTCAAGATAGCCTCCCGGCGGCGGCTCTGTATCACGGTTGTACCCGGCGGCCTCCAGGGCTTTGGAGTTGAAGTAGTACACCAGGCCGGCACGGTGCGCCACGAAGATGGGATGTTCCCTGCTCACGGCATCCAGGTCTGTTCTGTTGAGGAAGCGGTTTTCCGCTGTCTTGGTGTCATCAAAGTTGAAGCCCTGAACCCATTCCCCCGGTCTCTTCTGGGATGCCTGCTTCCTTAGCTCGTCTTGTATCGCCTCTATGCTAGGTTGAGCACAGTCCGCCTGCGTTACGTGACGCACGCCGCTGCTCATAACGTGGGTATGCGCGTCTATGAAGCCGGGGAGCACCGTCTTGCCGCCTACGTCCATGACCCTGGTGCTTGGGCCTGTAAGCCCCTCCATGTCCTGGTTCGAACCGACGCCGGTGATCTTGCCGTCCGATATGGCAATCGCCCCGGCACGCGGCATGCTCGGGTCGATTGTGATGACGTTAGCGTTCTTGATTACTATCTCCGCTTTCAGACCGCCTGCCATGTCGTCCTCCTTGGCGATGGTACGTTCTCGCTCTATGAGACCTTTGCAAACCTCTTCCCCCTTGATGGGGGAAGATTGAGATGGGGGTGAACCGTGTCAAGTCTCGCTCTATCTTATACTGTTCTCTCGGCAACAACACCGATGCACTTTATGCTATATTCGGAATGCGACGGATCACCGTAGATAGGCCCGTCCAGAATAGAAACCAAGCGCCTTGCACTTTGGATTCGGAGGACTCTTCGGTATGACCCAAGACCAGCAGCCGGTAGCGCACACGTCCCACACGGAGATAACCCTTGACCAACTGGGCAATATGCAGCCGGGGTTGGCGCGACTGATGGCGGAGGTCAGCGACAGGTACTGGATCATCTACTACGCGGCCAAGGGCGGAAACTGGAAGCTGGCGGCCCTTCAGTCATCGGAACTGGAAAAGGCGTTCAAGATAGGAGAGGTGACTAGACCCAGGTATACGACCCACCTGGAGGCCTTTATCAAGGGGCCGCTAACAGCCATCAACAAGGCCATTGAGGAGCGGGACTGGGATGCCTTTGAGCACAGCTACAATGCGGGCATCACCGCGGCCAACGCCTATCACCGTGAATACAACCACGAGGAGATTGTCTGGCAGCTGCCGGACGAGCCCCCCAAGCACCTCAGGCTCACGCCAAGCTAGCCCCTGCTACTGCCCAACCCCCTTGCCTCCTCGCCTGTTAGCGGCCAAAATACAGCAATGCTCCTCGTCATAGACACCTCGACCAGATATGCCGGCGTTGCCCTTGCCAGCGAGTCGCGGATTCTCCAAGCCGCTCACTGGCGCTCCCGGCAAAACCACAGCGTGGAACTCCTACCCACCATCGATTCCCTGCTGCAACGAGAGTCGATATCCGTGGAAGAGCTGACCGGTGTTGCCGTCGCCATCGGCCCCGGCGGATTCAGCGCCCTGCGAGTCGGCATCAGTGCTGCTAAGGGCATTGCCTGGTCTTCCACTCTGCCCCTGGTTGCCGCCACCACCCTTGAGATGGAGGCCTTCCCCTATCTGCAAGCGGGACTGCCCGTCTGCGCCGTGCTGGACGCGGGCCGTGGGCAGGTAAGCTGGGCGCTGTTTGAATCTCATCGAGATGGATTAGCGCAGACCTCTGAGGAGGCCATCGCCGCCCCGCAAGAGGTGCTTCAATCGCTTTCTAACCCCTCTATTCTCTGCGGCGAAGCATTGGAGTTGCACCGGGAGGCGTTCACCTCCGCCATGCCGCCTCACGTCAAGCCGGCGTTTCCTTACCTGCCTGGCCAGAGATTGCTTTCCCTTGCCTATCTTGGCCTGTCCAAGCTCCAGGCTGGGCTGACCGTCGACGTTCTATCCGTACAGCCCCTCTACCTGAGGCGTCCCACAATCACCGAGCCTCGGTGCTAGTC
>CAYVEN010000043.1:3252-16324 GCA_964450505.1 uncultured Dehalococcoidia bacterium
GTCCTCCTACGTTGACGCCTTCCAATCCTCACGGTAGCATTACGGAAAACGTAATCCATGGCGTCCCGGTTCCTTTCCGGCAAGCAACGCGGTAAGACGGGGCGGCGTTCAAGAGGTGTTTCATATGCAAAGGACTCTGGTACTTGTCAAGCCTGACGGCGTGCAGCGCGGCCTGATTGGCGAGGTCATCTCACGCCTTGAAAACCGCGGCCTCAAAATAGTGGGGCTAAAGCTCCTGCAGATGTCCGATGATCTGGCGCGCAGCCACTACGGCGCACACGTAGACAAGCCGTTCTTTCAGGGGCTGGTCAGCTTCATCACTTCCGCGCCCCTGGTGGCAATGGTCGTTGAAGGAAAGGACGCCGTGGATACTGTGCGGAAGACCATGGGCGAAACCGATCCCGCAAAAGCCGGACCCGGTACCATCCGCGGCGACCTTGCCCAGGACATCGGGCGCAACATCGTCCACGGCTCGGATTCTCCGGATGCCGCTGCCAAGGAGATAGCCCTCTTCTTCAAGCCTTCCGAGGTGGTGGACTACGACCGGAGCACAGACCCCTGGGTCATTGAATCCTGACTATCTGCTTTGCCCTGGACCAGCGCTCTTCCAACCGGTAATACTCCCGTTCCTGAGGGGCAAAGAGATGGGCAATAACGTCCCCAAAGTCCAACAGCAGCCATCCTGAGTCCAGCCCGCCTTCACGGTGATGGAGCGCACTCCCCGACTGCTTCAACTGCTGCGCCACGTCCTGGGCCAGCGCTTCCATCTGGCGGCGGCTCTCCGCCGTCAGTATTACAAAGAAGTCGGCAAAGCTGCTCAACTCACGGATATCCAGCAACAGGATGTCCGATGCCTGCTTCTCTTCCGCTGCTTCTACTATCTTGTGCGCTACTTCCAGGGGTTCCAGGCTTTGCTCCTTATGTATAGAACACCCCAATTATAGGAACAGGCATGCGTTCCGGTCAATTTACCAGCGCCATATGCTATCCTTATAGCTGATATGTCTACTGCCAAGCCCCGCGTGGTCGTCGCCATGAGCGGCGGCGTCGATTCCTCCGTTGCGGCCCTCCTCCTCAAGGAGCAGGGCTACGACGTAGTGGGCGTCACCATGCGCCTCTTCCCCTACGACGAAGACAACGCCCTCACCCGGTACAACAAGGGTTGCTGCACCCCGCAGGACGTGGAAGACGCCCGGCGCGTCTGCCAGATCATCGGCGCGCCCCATTACCTGATGAACTTCGAGCGCGAGTTCCAGCAGTTCGTCATCGACTACTTCTGTGACGAATACGCCCGAGGACGCACCCCGCACCCCTGCCTTGCCTGCAACGATAAGATCAAGTTCTCCTTCCTCTTCCAGCGCGCCATTGCCCTGGACGCCGGATACGTCGCTACCGGCCACTATGCCCGCGTCCATGAACAGGACGGCGCGTACCGGCTCCTCAAGGGCATAGACACGGCCAAGGACCAGTCCTACGTCCTCTTCACGCTGCGCCAGGAGGAGCTGCGACGCACTCTGCTTCCCGTGGGCTGGTACACCAAGCCGCAGATCCGCGACTTTGCGCTTAACGCCGGTCTGCCTGTGGCCGGCAAGCCTGACAGCCAGGAGATTTGCTTCATCCCGGACGGCGATTACCGCTCATTTATCAAAGAGCGCGTTGTTCCCTCTCCCGGCGAAATCGTTGACACGGAGGGCAACGTCCTTGGCTGGCATAACGGTGTCCAAGACTTTACCGTCGGGCAGCGCCGCGGCCTGGGAATCACCGCAGGCAAGCCCCTGTTTGTTCTCGGCATAGACGCCCCCCAGCATCGGGTGATTGTAGGCGAAGCCAAGGATCTGCTCAGCAACGCTCTGCGGGCTTCACAGGTCAGCTTCACCGGCGTCGTTCCTCCAGGCCCAGTCCAGGTCGACGCCAAGATTCGCTACAAGGCTTCCGAGGCGCCTGCCGTCCTCTATCCCCGCGGCGACTCCGCTGTCATTCGCTTCCAGACCCCTCAGCGCGCCGTCACGCCTGGCCAGGCCGTCGCCTTCTACCGCCAAGACGAGCTCATCGGCGGCGGCATCATTGAAGGCCCCTTACTGGACTCGTTGGCGTAACCCCAAATCCCTTCCCCCCTCTGTGGGGGAAGGTTCGGATGGGGGCAAATGAGGCGTGACCAAGCGGTTTCACCCCATCTCGATTCTCCACTCGTCTTGCCCGCTTGCCTTTTGACCGTTTGTCCGTAAGTAACCTACACTGTTCCCATGTCTCGGAGCGCTGGATTCTCCCCTATTGGACTGACGGATTGCCCAATATGGCCGCGAGTGTCTGGTCAAAGGTCTTGATGTCTCGCACCCCACGCCTTCTGCAACTGGCTAGGTGGCCGAGGTCTCGGGCCTGTAGCGCGGGATATTGCTCGTGAAGTTGACGGGCCAGAGCCACGTCTGCCTCCTCCAGCGGCCAAACCTCAACCCCGGCGCTTGCCATCAAACTTAGCGTCGCATCTAAGGTTTGCACTCTTCCGGTGGGTAAATAAGCATGGGCCAGTTCCTGCATTACCTCTGCTGAAGTACACAGCGGCGTCCCACTCCGATTGGCTTCGATGAAGAAGTCTTGGGCGTATGTCCGGAGTGCGTGAGGGCGTCCCACCGCGTACATGAACACGTTGCTGTCAACGAAGATCACGTGCCCGTCACTCCTGTCCCGCGGGACTCGTTCATGACGCGCAGGTGCTCATCCCAATCCGGTTCCGTCTCCGGACCATCCAGGGCTGCGCAATACCGGAAGAACTCCTTTACGTCATCCGGGGACTCGAACACCTTGACGCGCTGGCGTGCTTCCAGGCGCTCCCTGGCGGCTGCGCGCAACCACGCGCTGAGGGACATGCCCTCCTGCCGGGCCTGGTGAACGAAGCGGTCCCGGTCTGCGTCCGGCATCACCAACTGCACTCTGGCCATATCTGCCTCCGGCCGGTCTATGATGAGTGTGTAATATCGTTACACATACGCTTTTCGAAATCAAGTGACAGTATGAGCCTACTACCTTCCCGTGTTGCTCCACCCGTCTTGCCTGCTTGCCTTTTTGCCCGTCTGCCCCGACATCTCCGCCTTGTAACCCCAACTCGCCATCGTGTATCGTCTCATCCATGAAGCCAACCTGGTTAGAAGAGAACCTCCTCATCCAGAAAGGCTACTTGCACATTGCCGGGGTCGACGAAGTGGGCCGCGGCCCCCTCGCAGGCCCAGTCGCCGCCGCCGCCGTCATCCTGGACCCCCGTGCCAACCATGACTGGTACGAAGACCTGGACGATAGCAAAGTCGTCCCTCCCCGCAAGAGACAGCAGCTGGCCAAGCTGATTCAGGCGCACGCTAGCGCCGTCAACGTCGCCTTCGTTGAGTCACAGGAGATCGACGCCTTCGGCATTGTTCCCGCCACCAAGACGTCCATGGCCCGCGCCATCGCCGGGCTCAAGGTCAGGCCCGACCACGTCCTCATCGATGCCGTTCCGCTGCCTGAGATCAGTATCCCCTTCCGCGCCGTGACAAAGGGCGATGCTCTCTGTCGCTCCATAGCCGCCGCATCCATTGTGGCCAAGGTCGCCAGGGACCGTCGCATGAGACAAGAGCACCGCATTCATCCCGCATACGGATTTTCCAGGCACAAGGGATACGCCTCGCCGGAGCATCTGAAGAAGCTCGATGAGCTTGGCCCCTGCTCCATACATCGTCGCTCCTTTGCTCCTATTCGTAATCTTTTCCAGCCTCCCGCCGACGTATCCGGCAGCACTCGCTCCCGTGGCCGTGCCGCCGAAGCGGCGGTAGCAGTCTTCCTGGAATCGCGGGGGTATCGCGTGCTGGAGCGCGGCTTCACCTGCCGCTGGGGCGAAATCGATCTCATAGCTCGGCACGGCGAAACCATCGCTTTCGTGGAGGTCAAGTCCCGCCGCAACAACTCCATGGGTACTCCGTTCGAATCCATAACACGGAAAAAGCAGCGGAGCCTCATACTTTCGGCACAGGAGTTCATTCAGCGGCGCAGCTTGGAGAACGCAACGTGGAGAATCGACGTTGTCTCGGCGCGCTTGAACGCCTCCAACGATGGCGCTTATTCCTTCGAGCACCTGGAGAATGCGGTGATGGGCTTCTGACGTATGCCGTCCAGCCCTTGACACGCCAAAACGGTATAGGAGTAGACTGAAAGTAGCCCTGCACAACCTCCACTGGCCGTTACTGTGGCGCTTCCCGCACCCCGATGCGCCGTGGCCTGGATATCGGTTGTTCAGGGCTACTTGCTTATATTACGCAGGACGCCACGCATTGGATTCATCAGAAGAGATATGATTTCAGCAAAACAGGCTCAATGCACTGACTCCGTTAGATATGACTAACGCTATGTGGTAAAATTCTCTGAACTCTCAAACCGTTCGGCCATACCAAAATGCCTATCCACGACTACCGCTGTAAGCAGTGCACAAAGAGGAGCTCTCACTTCTTCCGTTCCTTCTCGGATGTGAGCCAGCCCGATTGCCCGCATTGCGGCAGCTCCAACGTTGTGCGCCTCCTCTCCAAATTCGCCGTCCACCAGTCGTGGGACTCCGGCATAAATATTCCCTCCCAGGAGACCATGTCCGACTTCGATGAGAACGATCCTGATAGCATGAGGCAGTTTGTGCAAGGCATGCGCCGCGATATGGGCGACGAGTGGGGGCACGACTTTGACGAGTTCATTGAAGAGGCCGAAACGGAAAGAATGATCGACGATGGGTTGGACTACTAGCTGCCTCTCCCGGTCGCCGTGCAGACCTAGCATCTAAGCAGAAGAGGATTTCTTATACATATGACCTTTGAACCTCAGGAAATAGCCTTTACTTCATCTACCATCTACCGTCTGGCCCAGGCCGTGGAAACGCACGTCCAAAACCGTGAACTGGCGGCGCGTCTCCGTACCTTGGCCGTCCGGATAGAGTCGCAGCCTTTCATAGGTCATTCCCCCGGACTCTCGGAAATGGCCTCCCTGGCAGCCGGATTGAACCGCTTCATTGGCTCTCTGCGTCACTTCGGCCGCAAGCAGCACGACGCCAGGGTTGCCGCGGACCTTAGGGAAGTCCTGCAAGTAGCGGAAAACGCCCTTGCCGCACAGGCCAGAATGTCGGGCGCCAATCGGGTCGACGGTCTCTATGTCATTGTCGACCCTGAACACACCAACGGTAGAAACGTGGTCGACGTCGCCCGCGCCGCCCTCAAAGGCGGAGCATCGTCGATTCAGTACAGAGACAAAGTCCACACCATAGGTGAACAGCTGCCCGTGGCCCACGAGCTGAGAGACCTCTGTGAGCAGTACGACGCCTCTTTCCTGGTCAACGATAGCGCCAGTCTGGCCACGTCCTCCGGCGCTCACGGCCTCCACCTTGGCCAGAAAGACCTCCCCATATATGAAGCGCGCCGCATCCTCTATTCCAGCCAGTTCATCGGCAAGTCCAACGCTCTGCTGGAGGAAGCCCAGACCGCCCTGTCTGAAGGAGTGGACTACATTGGCGTTGGCGCGATATTCCCCACCAACGCAAAGACTAATATACGGCACGCCGGCATAGAGACCTTGCGCATTGTGCGGCAATTCGTTTCAGACGTTCCACTGGTGGCAATAGGCGGCATCAACCTGGACAATCTGGACGCTGTCCTCAACGCCGGGGCCGACAGCGTTTGCGTAATCAGCGCGGTCTGCCAAGCCAGCGATCCGGAGCAAGCCGCCGCTGTGCTGGTGGAACGCATCAGAGCACACCACGCCGCCGCAGCGGAGGACGCCGGTGGAGTATAGCCAGGCGCTGTCTGCCATCGCGGACCAGGCACAAAGCAAGCTGGCTCTCACTCACCAAGCCCGTGAGCAGGCTTTACCGCTAAGCCGCAAGATAATTCAGCTTTCCGCCGCCGCCATACGCTCCGCTCACCGTGGAGAATTCGACGCCTCGCGCGGCATCCTTGCCCAGGCAAAGGACAACATAACGCAGCTCAAGGACGCCCTGGCGGGCCACCCGGACATCTACCACTCCGGCTACGTATCGGACGCACAGAAAGAGTACGCGGAGGGCTGGGCAACGCTGGCCTTCCTCTCAGGGGATACGCTCTCCGGCCCGGACGAGTTGGGTATCCAGATGTCCGCCTACCTCAACGGCCTGGCCGAAGCAGCCAGCGAGTTGCGTCGCAGTATCCTGGATGCTTTACGCCGTGACGACATGGCGCCCTGCGAGGCCTGGATGCAGACCATGGACCAGGTCTATAGTCTCCTCATCACCCTGGACTTCCCGGAAGCGGTGACGGGAGGCCTGCGCCGCACCACGGATCAGCTTAGAGGAGTCTTGGAGCGTACCCGCGGCGACCTTACCATGGCCTTGCGCCAGCACTCCCTGGAACAACGTCTTTCCGATTTCGAGTCCTCTGCCGGCGGCCATGACGACCGCAGTTAGCCGGTACTAGCTGAGTCTATCCCTCGTTCCCACTGTTTCCAGTACGCTTGGGTCGGAAAGGACCAGCGGCATTGTCTTGATATGCTCCGGAGACACTATCCCCGCTGAGAACACCATCCGCATGGCCTGTGGCACCGTCAAGTCCGTGTCCAGCACCTGGTCAAGCGGTATTATTGCCACCCAACCCGAGTTTGGCAGCGGCGCAGTTGGCACGTAGACCACCGCTAGGTTCACCCCTTCCGAATTTTGGGTAAGGCTGGTCAAGAATCCCACGCTCCAAGCGCCCGTCCTGGGGTACTCTATCAAGACAACTCGCTTGAACCCGGTCTCGTTGACCCTGGAACCTGTAAACGACTCTACAAACTGCCTAGACGCCGAGTAGATATGTCCCACCACTGGAATCCGCAGAGTAAGCGCCTGTCCCCACCCAATCACTATCCTTCCCGGGCCAACGGCAAAGAACAGACCGGCCAAATACAAGAGGGCAAGTGATAGGACAAGGCCCAGGCCGGGGAAACCTATGTCCACTCCGTACCTGTCCAAGACCCACTGCACTACCGGCTGTAACAGGCCGTCCAGCGTGACAAACAGCCACCGCACTACTACATACGTCAGCGCCAGTGGGACGAGCAGCAGAATCCCAGCGAGCAGGGCCTTCCGAATATGGCCCATAAACCGCCGCTCAGTCCTCCCTACGAAACTGCGACGCAGCAGGATTGTAAGGCGTCTTCTTCTCTGGTTTCCTCGCTTTTCTTTCACCGACTCCTCACCTGCAAGCCACCATGCCTGCGATTATACCAGAGCCTTGCCTGCCCTGCCGTTTTCAGGTTCCGCTTCGAGCACACAAGCCCCTTGTCAAACGAAACTAACCGGTGGTAGCCTGCGGAATCATGGAGGTGATAGCACCATGGTCATGGACGGTATGCCCCATCTGGAGATAAAGTACTGCTTACCCTGAGGGTACTTTCCACAGGCCTCTTGGATAGGGGCCGAGTTCTTTCGTCAATTCGGCGGCAATTTGGCAATTACCCTCACGCCGGTAGGTGATGGACGGCTGGAGGTCTACGTGAACGATGACCTCATCTTTGACAGAAAAGCGGCCGGTCACTACCCCAGCCTACCCGATGTGACTCAGATGAAGCTGACTGCCCAGGAGAAGGTGCCCGCCCTGAGTGAATAGGCCGGGTGAGCGCGCTCCCTCATCTCACTAGCCAAAGTCCCTACTCGTCAGGAGGTAGGACGCGGACGGTTATGACGTCGGTGCCGTGGTACTGCTGGTGCCGCACGGAGGAAGCGTAGCCCCTCAGCAACCGCAGGGACATCTCGTTCTCCACCGGCACCTCTGAATCATGTTGCTGTATCTGGCGTATGCGGTCTTCTATATTGCCCTCTTCGCTTGCTCCGCCAATGAATTCCAGGTCCGCCTCCGGGCCCTCGCTGGAGGCCACTACCACCAGTCTCCGTTCCTCCTCAGCGGGGCTTTCGCTGTCGTCCTCCTCCTCCATCAGGGCCTCCAGGTCCAGGGGGGCAAGGGTCAGGAGGGTCTCCTCCGCCACCGCGCTCAACCTTTCCTTCATAGCATCGTTCCATCCCCTGCTGTTGGCGAACTTGTGAATGAACTCGGTCAACTCCGGCAGCACCTCTACGTCCAGCCGGGACTCGAAGCGCATGCGCCTGGGGTTGGTCAACTCTAGGTACAGGATCATGACAATGGCCGCAAATCCTCCGGTGGTGATGCCGCTCTTGAAAAGCCCGCCCATAACTGGACCCAGGTCCGGAAGCGAGAAAAGGCTGAACTGGAAAGCGGCGCCTATCCAGAAGCAAATCCCCGCCACAACAACCTTTGACTGGTTTTGCTCCGTCTGTATGATTGTGCGTGCGCCGTCCACAAAGAGCGTCCCAGTCACCAGCAGCAGATAGCCTGTCATCACCGGGCCGGGGATGGTGCTGAAGATGGCGGAGACCTTGGGCAGGAACGCCATGGCTATGAATATGAAACCTATGCTGTATCCAACCCGCCGGGAAGCTATGCCCGTTGTCCTTATGAAGGAACCTGCCCCGGAGTGAACTATGTTGGGCACGGCCCCTGCCAGTCCGGCCATCAGGTTGCTTGCGCCGCTACCCGCCAGGGTCCCCTGTACCTGCCGGAAGTCTATGGCTCTGCTCTCCCTCCAAGACACCCGCTGAATAGTGATAGCCTCCCCGGTTGCCTGGATGGAGAACACCACCCCAAGGAACAGGAAGGAGGGCAGAAGGGTCCAAAAGGGGATGCCAAAGTCCAGCATCAGGCCGGGGGCCGAGCTTGGTATCCCAATCCAGGGCGCATCAACGATCCTGCTCACGTCGTAGATGCCCAGCGCGGCGGCAGCGGCCGTGCCAACAACTATACCGATGACCGGCCCCCACAGCCGCAGCAGCGCAGAGCCCCGCAGCGTCAGTGCCGCTACCACCGTAAGAGTGACCAGAGCCGTCAGCGGCGCCGCTATTGGCTCTTCCTGGGAGGCCTCGTCCAGCAGATGGAAGACCACAGACGCCAGCGTTATTGAGAGTATGGTGACTATGATGCCGCCCACTATGGGAGTGACGACGCGCCGCAGTATGAACAACCACTTGGAGACAACCAGCTGGGCTATGGCCGCTACCAGCACCAGGGTGGTCAGGGTGGCCGGTCCTCCATCCACTACCGCCGTTATGCAGAAGGGGATGGAGACGGCAGCTGTGAACATGGGCAGCATGGCCCCTGACCCCAACGGCCCAATGCGGCGTACCTGCAGCAGGGTGGATAGCCCAACCACCACCAGCGAGGCGAAGACCATCCAGTTCAGGTATGATTCGCCGAGATCCGACGCGTTGGCCACAATCACCGGCGTCACCAGCAGGGTGGCCGCAGCCATCAGGCTGAATTGAGCGCCGTGACCCAGAGACAGCAAGATGGGGGGATTCTCGTGCCCTTCGTATCGCGGGTTTCTTAGCTGTGCTGCCGTGGTCTCACCTCTCTGCTTTGGAAGCAGGCTTGAGCAGTGCCCCTACCAATGCGCGAAGCAGTTTGGCGGCCCCAAAGATGATTCGCAACGCGAACTCCAGCAGGATCAGGAACGCCAGATAGTACAGGATGTTCTCCATGTAGCCCTCGGCCTCCAGCAGCGTGTCCAGAGAGTCTGAGACTGTGAAGAAGGAGGTATCGATGAGAAATATGCCGAGGACGGCGAATGGGAGAATCTTCGCCAGGTCCGTGGACAGGGCTTCGTTGTAGTAAGAGGTCACGCGGATGGCGCTTACCGTGGCCAGCGCCATCAACAGTATATCCGTAAAGGACTGGTCTTTGGAAAGAAAGGTAAGTATCAACGTGAGAATGGCGAACCAGAAGAAGGCAAATACCGGAAACACTATGAGGTACTTGATGATGTACATTACGATGTGCAGGAAGGCCCGCACCCAGCGAAAGCGGGACTCTTCATACTTGGACAGGTCTATCTGGAACATGTCCCTGGTCGCTACAAACCTGTAGAAGTTGAAGACGAAGACGGCATAAACCGTCATGCCCAGGATGTACACTACCACGGGGCGCAGAATATCGATGGCGTCGTACACGTTCAATCCGCTGGGGAAGAATTCGTTGATGATATCCATAAGCATCTTACTTCACAGTTGAACTGCGGTCCTTTACGTATCCCCGGCAAGCGGGCTGGGCCCCTCCGTCAGAGGTGTAGCCCGCCCATATTTTTTACCACGCTTTGCCAGTTACCGACAAGTTATGTTTGGACGGGCAGGCGTCCAAAAGCGGCTGTTGGAACTAAGGGCCGCCATCGTTGAATAGCGCCCCAATCTTGTGACATGAACGTCTTTAGGTGTCCTGCCGTCACCACCAGCGGGACTCTTCGTCGTAGACGTGGTCGGGCATTTCGTAGGTTATGCCCCCCTCGTCGAACACCGAAGCGTCCAACAGGGTAGCCATTTTGTTGCTCTTCTGGTTCCGGCTCTTGAACAGCCTGTTCATGAAGTTATCGTAGCGGTTCTGCATGCGGAACAACCAGAGGACTCCCAGCGTGTGGTAGTGGGGATACTGCAGCCTGTCGGCGAGGGAAGACCCTATTAACGCGCGGGAAACGCGGTACACGTATGCAGCAAGGTTTCTGCGCGCAGCAGGCTCGGTTATACCCACCACCAGCGGAGCGGCGTTGATCAGGGCGTTTGCCATGGAGACCGACTCTATAGGAGTCTCAGGCTCACAGGCCAAGCCGATTCTATAAGTCTTCAGGGCATCATCTTCGTCGTGAAACAGAATGGTCTCAGGAATCCCCATAAGATAGCCGGAGTAGCGCCAGACCTGCATGAAGCTGGCTCGTTCCTCCTTGTCGAACTTGGCTCCCAGGTTGCGCAGGTGCTCCAACAGCCTCGCTGAAAACGCGGTTATGGCAAATCCTACGTGCGCCGCGCTGATCGGCGCTCCCCACGCCTCGCCGTCCCACTCGTCGGAACTGTTTAATAGCCTTCTCACCATCGCGTGTATTACGCGGATTCGCACGGATAGCTTCCAGCCGTCGCCGGCTCGCTCCAGGCCGCCGGGTATGAATATCTCCACCATGTGGCGGTTGTTCTGCCGCAGCCGTCGCACGCCCTGTTCCCACAGCCTACCCGTTATGAAGAAGGACTTGCTGATGTTGGTGGAGAAGCCCTCCACCAGGGTACCTCCCACCATTGCGCCCAGGGCCAGATTTGAGTTCCTGTGAAACAGGCGGAAGCCGGGTCTGAATCCCGCCAAGTCGACCCAGTCCGGCGGAGTGCTGGCTTCATCGAAGAATTTGCGCACTACGGCCGGTGCATCTCGAAGAGCGTCCTCCTGTCCATCCATGCCGGCTTGGAGCAGACGGCTCCTCTCTCTCCCCCCAACGGCAACCAGAGTTTCCGCCATCTCGTCGGCCAAAGGGTCTCCAATGGCCATGTGGGCCATGTAGTTTTTGGCCCGCTCGCGGTCTATGGCTAGTGCTTGCTCGTAACCACGAATGTAGTCAGTTGGTATTCTCGTAGGTTCCATAGGTGCCCCCGCGCGACACTGCCGTCACCACCCACGGGACTCTTCGGCGTAGACGTGGTCGGGCATTTGGTAGGTTATGCCCCCCTCGTCGAATGCCGAAGCGTCCAACAAAGCGGCCATCTTGTTGCTCTTCTGGTTCCGGCTCTTGAACAGCCTGTTCATGAAGTTATCATAGCGGTTCTGCATACGGAACGACCAGAGGACTCCCAGCGTGGGGTTGTGGGGATACTGCAGCTTGTCGGCGAGAGGAGACCCTATTAGCGCGCGGGAAACGCGGTACACGTATGAAGAAAGGCTTCTGCGCTCAGCAGGCTCGGTTATACCCACCACCAGCGGAGCGGCGTTGATCAAGGAGTTTGCCATGGAGATCGATTCCATGGAAACCTCAGGCTCACAGACCAAGCCGATTCTGTAGGTCCTCAGGGCATCCTCTTCGTCGTGAAACAGAATGGTCTCAGGAATCCCCATAAGATAGCCGGAGTAGCGCCAGACCTGCATGAAGCTGGCCCGTTCCTCGTCATCGAACTTGGCCCCCAGGTCGCGCAAGTGCTTCAACAGCCTTGCCGAAAACGCGGTTATGGCAAAGCCCACGTGCGCCGCGCTGATCGGCTCTCCCCATGCCTCGCTGTCCCATTCGTCGGAATTGTTTAATAGCCTTCTCACCATCCCGTGTATTACTCGGATTCGCACGGATAGCTTCCAGCCGTCGCCGGTCCGCTCCAGGCCGCCGGGTATGAATATCTCAACCATGTGGCGGTTGTTCTGACGCAGCCGCCGAACTCCCTGGTCTCGCACTCTACCTGTTATGAAGAAGGACTTGCTGATGTTGGTGGAGAAGCCCTCCACCAGGGTGCCGCCCACCATTGCACCCAGGGCCAGATTTGAGTTCCTGTGAAACAGGCGGAAGCCGGGCCTGAACCCCGCCAAGTCAACCCAGTCCGGCGGAGTGCTGGCTTCATCGAAGAATTTCCGCACTATGGCCGGCGCATCTCGAAGAGCGTCCTCTTGTCCTTCCATGCCGGCTTGGAGCAGACGGTTCCTCTCTCTGCCTCCAACGGCAACCAGAGTTTCCGCCAGCTCGTCGGCCAAGGGGTCTCCAATCACCGTGTGGGCAACGTAGTTGTCGGCCCGCTCGCGGTCTATGGCCTGGGCTTCCTTGTAGCCCGGAATATAGTCAGTTGGTATCTTTGTAGGTTCCAATGGTTAGCTCCGCGCCGGGTCGTGCTCCTCCTCCGGCTCTACCCGTAGGTCCGGGAGCCAGTGTAGCCATGAAGGCAGGTACCAGTTGCGTTTGCCCAGCACTTCCATGCTCGCCGGCACCAGCACCGACCGTACCAGCGTGGCGTCCAGAATCACGGCTACGGCCAAGCCGAAGCCCACCTGCTGGTTGATGATGGTGTCTCCTGATGCAAACGCGCCAAAAACCGCCACCATGATGAGCGCCGCCCCGGTGATTATCCCGGCGGTCGACCGTAGGCCGAAAGCGACCGCCTCGGCGTTGTCCCCGACCTTATCGTACCGCTCCCTGATGCGGCTCAGCAAGAATACGTGGTAGTCCATGGAGAGACCAAACAGGATTGAGAACAGGAACAGGGGTA
>CAYVEN010000044.1:0-16220 GCA_964450505.1 uncultured Dehalococcoidia bacterium
TCAAGGTCAAGCCCGGCAGGGCCGCCATCATCTACTCCATCCCCACACCGGATGACAGCCCAATGGGAGGAGAGGACGCTGCTGAGATTGCCCTAAACAGGCGTGTTCGCAGTACAGGACGTAGTGGTACCCCTGGGCGGACTCGAACCGCCGACACACGGTTTAGGAAACCGTTGCTCTATCCTCTGAGCTACAGGGGCACGTGACGCCTGTTGGGTCTAAGCATACCATACTGCACCGCAACCTTTCCGGCGGGAGCCGTCTGGTCACTTGAGCGATGACTAAGCGACCTTCAGGTTTTGTTAGAACCCGTCCCAACCAGGCAGGGCGGCTGCCTGCCGTACCCACGCCGCCATCTGCTCCTCATTGAACTCATCTTCGTAGACGTCGATCCAGCGTGAATCCGCGTCCTTGCCTGAGCCGGGCGGAATGGGACACAGTGACGCGCCGTTGAGGAAGGTCACCTTCACGTAGCGTGCAAAGACATGATAGCTCACGAACCACCCCTGGCCCTCGATACCGTAGAAGGGCGAGTTCCACCTCACGGCCTTGCGCACGTTGGGCACGGTGCGCACAATGAGGTCATCCAAGCGGCGCCCCAAGTCGCTCTTCCAGCCCGGCATGGCCGCGATGTAGGCCTGCACGGGGGCGTCGCCGTCGCCCTTCGCAATCTGTGGGTTGCCGCCTGAAAGTAGCACCGGCCCCGCGCCGTCCTGCTTGCCGTTGTAGGCCACGGCCTCGCGCACCAGCGCCTGCAGCGCGAGAGCATCTATCGCGTCGCCCTCGAGGAGTTCTATCGTCCGCATCGTGTCCGAGTCCAAGCTTGCATTGAACAGCTTGTCCGGGTCAGGGAGACTCGCGCCGTGCGCGAACGTCAGCCGCACCTTGGCCTTGGTCGCCTTGGCAGCGGCGACCACCCCGTCATGGGACCACACAGCGGAGTTCTGCCACTTCCATTCTTCGACCACCTCAGGCGCAGCTTCGTGGATGAGCTTGCGGATTTCGGTCAGCCTCTCACCTCTCCAATCACCCAAGTCTGCGATCCTCCTGTCAATCTTGCTGGATGCGCTCATGCTTTCACTCCAATCCGTGCTTCGTGCTTACCCGTACTATTCGAACTGCGAAGTTGCCGACCTCCGGCGTGATGGCGCGCGCTGTGTCTATGACCATCGCAAGCACCCATGCAGCGGCGCTCACTGTCCACTCAGGTAGTGTAACCGACAGGCCCAGGCCGGAACGAGCAGGGGAGATGGATCGGACCGGCGTCTCGATCCCCACCTTGATCGAATGGCGCTCAGGAACGGCTACCACCGGTCCAAACTCGAACGATCCGGTGTTCCTCCGACGGAGGCTAGCGAGCAACTCTGCCTCGGTATGCCCCCCGAGCAACTCTTGGTCGAATGCGATGAGCGCATTCGCTTTCCCCTTCAGGGTAGTGTTAAACCAATTGAGCCCAGAGATGAGCCGGTTATCGTAAGGTTGCCTGGGATCTAGGTAATTTGCCGTCACCTGGAGTCCGGACAATTCGACTACTCCAAAGCGGCAGAGTGCATCATGGAAACACTGAATCAAAGCCGGCAACACCATAGAAGGCTCGGCGGAGCGTTGATGAAAGCCGAGCGGCGCATAATAATAACCTGTGCCAGGCGTCGGCGGTACCTTGGTTGACACAAACTCACCAACGTCCAGCCCGACCTGCACCCATCCAATTCGATCAGGGTCAATCCCAGCGGTCAGTTCCGCCTCGTTTATATTCCAGAGCAACGGGCGGCTGCGAGCCGACGTGGTGGACCAACCCATCAATTCAGCACGCGCTCTGAAAACGCTGTAGAGGTCTTCCTCATCCTCCGACACGATGCCTTCCAGGTCCGCGTCCCGGAGAAGCTTCCCAAAAGCCTCTATGAAAAGCAACGATGACATGGCGGCTAGCGACCACGGAGAGTACGGATGAGATGGTTGGCCTGTACCACGGGGGCACTTGTTGAATGGGTAGCCATGATTTTTGATGGGATTATCTCACGGATAGCTAGGCGTAAGGAAAAACGCGGCCTGCTTGTGGTCATGGTGGAGATAGGGGGACTCGAACCCCCAACCTCCGCGATGCGAACGCGGCGCTCTCCCAGTTGAGCTATATCCCCACAAAGTACAGCTTACGCTTAATCCCAGGGAATTGGAAGGCGGGCACTCTAGCCAACGGCCATTTTCCGAGTGACAACCACGGCCATCAAGCCATGCCGGGGCTTACCGCAATTTCTCTGGCAAGCCTTGGAGTTTGTCCAGTAGGTTGCTTGCAGTCAGATCAGTATGCAATGGAGTAATAGAGACGCGCTTGTTCTGCACCGACCATATATCGGTACCCTCCACCGGCTCCCAGCCGGGCTTGCTGCGACTGATCCAGAAGTACTTTCGCTTGCCGTCGTCTCCACTTCGTATACGGTCGGTGTAGGCTCGGCCACTCAGACAAGTGATATCAATGCCCTCTATCTCCTGCTCCTGCAACGGGGGTAGATTGACGTTTAGTAGAGACGGGCTCGGCAGCGACCCTCGGTCGAACTCGCTCACCATTCGCTGCAAGAGCGATGACGCTGCCTGGAAGCTCGTGGGATGGAGAGACGCCACGGATATGGCAATGGCAGGCAAACCACGCACATACCCCTGCAAGGCAGCGCCCACGGTACCAGATATGAAGATATCTTCACCCAGGTTGGCGCCGCTGTTGATTCCCGCGACCACCAGGTCTACGCCTTTGACAAGACGCTCCAAAGCCAGTATCACGCTGTCGGCAGGGGTGCCTTCTATGGCATAGGTGGGTACACCGGCGACTACAGGGCGTACCTTTGCCGCTCTCACCGGCCCATTCAGCGTCACCGATGCCCCAACCCCGCTCTGCTCTCTGTCTGACGCCGACACCACTATCTTGGCCACTTCCCGCAATGAAGCAGCCGCAGCTCGTAAGCCGGGGGCATTGAGGCCGTCGTCGTTGGTGAGCAGTATCTTCACTGTGCACCTTCTTCATTCAGAATCACGTTATCGATGAGGCGGGCCTTGCCGAACCAAGCAGCAACCGAAGCCATGACGGGAGCGGCTACCCTATCCATCTCCTCCAAAGTGTCCAGCGCAGCGATGCTGACGTAGTCAAGTTTGGCCGGAGACCCCTCATTGATGACGCGCTCCATCTCCCTGCGTAGCACGTCGGCATCCATCACGCCATCACGCCACATCTCCCTGGCCCTAGAGAGGGCTTTGTACAAAACGGCGGCGTTGCACCTCTGCCATGGAGATAGGTAGACGTTGCGGCTGCTCATTGCCAGGCCGTCCGGCTCGCGTACCGTAGGCATGACGACGATTTCCGTCCCCAGGTTGAGGTCCCGGTTGAGCCGCTTGATGACGAGGCTCTGCTGGCCGTCCTTCTGCCCGAAGTAGGCACGGTCAGGCCGTACGATGGTGAGCAGCTTGGTAACCACGGTGACGACGCCCCGAAAATGTCCGGGACGGTGTTTGCCTTCCAGCCTCTCCCCGATTTCACCCACGTCAACGTAAGTCGAGTAACCGGGCGGGTACACTTCATCGGGATCAGGGGCGAAAACAATGTCCACGCCCTGTCCAGCAAGCATGGCGACGTCCCGCTCGAAGTCGCGGGGATAGCCGTCTAGGTCCTCTCCAGGACCGAACTGGGTAGGATTGACGAATATCGACACCACCACGCTTTTGTTGTCGTTTCTCGCCTGCTCCACAAGCGTCATATGGCCCTGGTGGAGATAGCCCATGGTCGGCACCAGTCCAAGAGGACGCTCCACACTATCGCGGGCCTTCATCATAGCGGATACGGTGCTGATTACATCCATCAACTAGGTTGTAGTAAGCAGGTCTTCCAGTATGGCCTCATCCATGTGGAAGCTCTGGTCTTCGGTAGGGAACCTGTGCTCCTGCACTTCTCGCTGATAAGCGGCAAGCGCCTGCGTGATCGCTTCGCCAAGGTTGGCGTATATAGCGGCATGCTTGTGAGCGCGAGGTGTGAGTCCCAGTATCTCGTAGATGACCTGGATTTCACCGTCGCAGTCGGGGCCCGCCCCTATCCCGATTGTCGGAATAGTGAGCCGCTCGGTAATGATGCGAGCCAGCTCTGAAGGGATGGTCTCCAGAACAACGGCAAAAGCGCCGGCATCTTCCAGCGCCACCGCGTCATGGATTAAGGAAAGTGCGCCGGCCAAGTCCCGACCCTGGACTCTGAATCCCCCCAAAGCATGCTCAGACTGAGGAGTCAGGCCAATATGCCCCATGACCGGAATGCCTGCTTCAACAATTCGCCTAACCGTCTCCGCGGAACGGGCGCCTCCTTCCAGCTTGACGGCTTGTGCTCCGCCCTCCTGGACCAGTCTACCGGCGTTCCGCAGCGCCTCTTCCGTGCTCACCTGATAGGACATGAACGGCATGTCAGCTACAACCAGAGCGTGGGTGGCTCCTCTGACGACAGCCTTCGTGTGATGCAGCATTTCGTCCATGGTGACGCGAACCGTGGTCTTGTAACCCAAGACCACGTTGCCCAAGCTGTCTCCTACCAGAAGCAGAGGGATGCCTACCTTATCGGCGAGGCGTGCCATGGTATAGTCGTAGGCGGTTACAGCGGTGATTCGCTCCCGCCGTTGCTTCATATCCTTGAACTGACGTACCCTTGTCCGCATTGGTGCCCTCCCTTAGCCGGAGTCTACCGGCTCCGTAAATGCGCTCACCGTTACGAATAAATCGCTGACCACTGTAGAAATAGCCTGCGCCAACGTGCTCGCGGTGCGGCCGACTCCTAGAAGCCCCATCCTCTGGAACTTATCCATCAGCGCTCAAGCTCCTTTACCCCAGGTACGTCTGCCAGCCCCCTGGCCTGTGTAACGCCCCTGACGACCGCCTGCGCCATTACCGAAGCAGCCACTGCGCCCAGCCTTGTTAACTGCGTACGGTTCACCTCGCCAGGCCAAGCGCCCGTAGCCAGAGCGAATACGGTATCGCCGTCGCCCATGGTATGGGACGGCCTCACGGCAAGCGCAATGCCGTCCTGGCCGCGTTCTGCCAGTTTATTGGCATGCTCTTTGCTGAGAAAAGCGTTGGTGGCCAGCACACCTATGGTCGTGTTCCCACCCGCAACCGCCTGTGCTTGGAACCATTCGGAGCGAGGACGGGTCATGAGCTCAACGGTACTATGGAAACCGTCGTCGTCTTCAGCCCTGGGAGCGGCAATAACGCGACCCGTCTCCGGATCTACAACGTCTCCCAAGGCATTGACCACGGCGATGGCGGATACTATAAGGCCATCGCCCATGTCCTGGCTGCAAGTACCCAGCCCGCCCTTGACGGCATGCCCCAGTCCCAGCGCTTTGGCCACTGTAGCTCCCGTGCCCGCCCCCACGGTGCCTTCCTCCACTTCGCCGGAAGTAGCGCTCTGGCATGCGGCATAGCCATCGTCCGCCGTGGGTCTTACATTCGAGCTTCCCAAACCCAGATCGAAGATGATGGCGCCGGGGACGATAGGAACCACTACGCTACCGATTTCGTAACCCGTGCCGTCCTCTTCCAGATAACGCATGACTCCGGAAGCGGCGTCCAGACCGTAGGCGCTGCCTCCGCTGAGGAGAACCGCGTGGACCTCGTTGACTAGATTGCCCGGTCTCAACAGATCAGTCTCCCGTGTACCCGGAGCGGAGCCTCTGACATCTACTCCACCGACAGTACCTTGAGGACAAAGCACCACTGTGCAGCCCGTAGCATGTTCAAGGTCGGTGCTATGTCCAACCCTGATTCCCGGTATATCCGTTATAGACCCTGGTCTCATATCCATAAAAAAGCACCTTCCCTAAGAACCGGGAAGGCGCTTTGCAACATAGCGTTGTCGCTTCCGCCGTCTCGGTCGCCAGGGATCCCAGCGGCGATTCGTTCCTAAACATCTCTGCTCATCTCCAAACGGTAGATGGCGACGCTATGCTAACAACCTGTCGCTTGAGCAGTCAAGGAAAACTGATGGGCCATTGTTCCTTTCAATTTATTGTCGCCAAGTCATCAAAATTCGCAATCAGTATCCCTTGAGTGGTGGATAGGGCGGTGCTATACTCCCTCAAATTTTTAGTTGGCAGAGTGTGCAAAATGATCGGGACACTGAAAGAGATCCGGCATGCCTACGGCTTTGAAGACGTCGCCATAGTACCCGGCGACGTGACGGTAAACCCTGAGCAAGCAAACCTGGATCTGGAGATAGGCCAGTTGCGTTTCTCCCTTCCCATCATTGCATCAGCCATGGATGCAGTGGTCTCTCCAGACCTCGCAATCAGGTTGAGTGATCTGGGCGGCCTTGGCGTATTGAACATGGAGGGGCTGTATTCCCGCTACGAAGACGCCGCCGGCAAGATAGCCGAAATCACAACAGCGCCGGCAGAAACGGTTACGGAGGTGCTGCAAAAACTGTACCAAGAGCCCATGAAAGAGGACTTGGTAGCAAAACGAGTCGAGCAAATCAAAGGCGCAGGGGCAACCTGCGCCGTTTCATTTACCCCGCAGAACGCCAAGCGGATGGGGCCGGTGGCAGTAGAGGCCGGGGCGGACATCCTGGTGGTGCAGTCGACGGTGACCACGGCACGGCACATATCCAAGAGCTATCACGGCTTGGTCTTCTCCGAGCTTGTCGAACAGGTCAGCGCGCCGGTCGTGGTGGGCAACTGCGTTACCTATAGCGCCAGCATAGAGCTGATGGAAAGCGGCGTAGCAGCCATCCTGGTTGGCGTGGGGCCCGGCGCGGCATGCACTACGCGAGAGGTGACCGGCGTCGGCGTTCCCCAGGTTACTGCCACTATAGACTGCGCCGCAGCTAGGGACGAGTACTACCGCCGCACCGGACGATACGTATCGGTAATCACCGACGGCGGCATTCGCACCGGCGGAGACCTTTGCAAATCGATAGTGGCGGGCGCAGACGCAGTGATGATAGGCACGCCCTTTGCTCAGACAGAAGAAGCTCCCGGCAAAGGATTCAACTGGGGCATGGCCACGCCTCACCCGGCCCTCCCAAGAGGCACCAGAATAAAGACCGGCACCAAGGGAACCCTAAACCAGCTGCTCTTTGGACCCTCAAGCCGTACGGATGGGACGCAAAACCTGGTTGGCGCGCTGCGGGTCTGCATGGGAATGTGCGGTGCGCTTAGCATGCGCGAATTTCAGCAAGCCGAGATGGTGGTAGCCCCCGCCATAGCCACTGAGGGCAAGGCTTTCCAGCGAGCCGGACTCATCTAAACGCACACTACCCCGGTTAACCATGGTCACAATGAGCATGGTACTCTATCAACCCTAGCCTACTCCCGTTATACTGTTGCCCATCGGAGGCTCATCTTGGTCAAACGAGACCTATTGTCCATAGCCGACCTTTCGCCGGAAGAGATTCGACAGGTCGTTGGACGCGCCTCGCTCCTGAAAGGGGGCGAGACAAGCACGGCGTTGCAGGGCAAAAGCGTGGCCATGCTCTTCGAGAAGCCGTCGTTGCGCACCAGGGTCAGCTTCGACGTAGGAATCAAGCAACTGGGGGGTCATCCCGTATACCTTGGCAAGGACGAAGTGGGGCTGGGAGGTCGCGAGGCCATTTCAGACGTGGCTCAGGTGCTTTCCAGGTACGTAGACGCTATTGTGATGCGCGTCTACGAGCATCAAACGCTGGAAGAGATGGCAAAGCATGCTTCCGTCCCCGTGATCAATGCCCTATCCGACGTAGAGCATCCCTGCCAAGCATTGGGAGACATGGTCACTATCCAGGAGAGCCTGGGTAAGACCGACGGCGTATCCGTAGCTTTCGTTGGAGACGGCAACAACGTTGCCGCCAGCCTGGCGCTGGCCGCCGCATCCCTGGGAGCAAGTTGCACTATCGCCTCCCCGGAGGGATACGAGCTTCCCGCAACCTTGCTGCAGATGGCCGGCCAACGGGCAAAAGCCGGTGGCGCCGGGGTCATGCAGGTCGCAGCGCCTGAAGAAGCGGTGGTCGGAGCAGACGTCGTCTACACGGATGTCTGGGTCAGCATGGGACAGGAAGATGAAACAAAGGAGAGGCTGGAGACCTTCAGAAGCTACCAGGTAAACCCCAGCCTGATGGAGCTTGCCAAACCGGGGGCTCTCTTCATGCATCCACTGCCGGCGCACCACGGAGAAGAGGTCTGCAACGGTATGCTGGAGCATCCCGCATCAGTGGTGTTCAATCAAGCGGAAAACCGGCTGCACGCTCAAAAAGCGGTGCTTGAAAAGATATTGGAAGGACCGGGTGGGCGGTAAGTCCGGCTTACCGGCTTTGTGATGAGCAAACCTGTAATAGTCATAGTGGGACGCCCTAACGTTGGGAAGTCCACTTTGTTCAACCGTTTCGTAGGGCGCAGGGTCGCCGTAATCGCGGAGGAACCGGGCACTACCAGGGACCGCATCTCTCTCGACGCCATGTGGGAAGGGCGCCGTTTCATCGTAGTCGATACGGGCGGCTTGGAACACGGCACGACAGCCCCTCTATCGGAAGAGATCGAAGAGCAGGTAGAAGCAGCGATAGAGTCCGCGGACGCAATCATCTTCCTCACCGACGTACAGGACGGCGTAACCCCCTTGGACCTGGAAATAGGAGGGCGTCTGCGGAGGTGGGAGAAGCCCGTATTCCTGGCAGTCAACAAGGTAGACAACCCCAAGCTGGCCCAGGGCACGGCGGAGTTCTATGAGCTGAGCCTGGGAGACCCCATTGCGATAAGCGCCCACCACAACATTGGCATGGATAACCTGATGGACGCGGTGATGGAGCAGTTCTCCTCTGCCAACAACGAGCAGTCAGAAGAGGAAGAAACGCTTCCGCTGGCCATAGTAGGCCGGGTAAACGTGGGCAAATCCTCGTTGCTCAACGCCATCTTGGGCGAGGAGCGGGCTATAGTCAGCGACGTGCCCGGAACCACCCGCGATTCAATAGACACCTCTCTGCAGTACAAGGGGCAGCGGTGTCTCATCATAGACACGGCAGGGATACGGAGACGAGGCAAAGTTGTCCCCGGCATAGAGAAGTTCAGTGTGCTGCGCTCCGTCCGTTCTATAGACAGGGCGGACGTGGTGTTTCTGGTGTTAGACGCCTCCGAGCTGGCAACCGCCCAAGACGCCCACATATTGGGAGAAGTAGCCGGCGCATTCAAGGGGGTGGTTGTGCTTGTAAACAAGTGGGACCTGGCGGATGAACTGGGGCTGAACGAAGCAGCTTGCATAGCGTTGATACGGGACAGGTTCAGGTTCATTCCATACGCGCCGATAAGGTTTGTTTCCGCCGTGGAAGAGAGCGGTATAGATGAGGCACTGGATGCAGCATTGATGGTTCTCAACGACTTGAAGAAAGAGGTACCGCAAGACCAGTTGACCAGTGAAGTTATATCAGCCATGTCACGCCATCTGCCTCCGCACAAGGGAAGGCGCTATCTGAAACTGAACAGGGTGGCGCAGGAGGGTATCAAACCGCCTACCTTCGCCTTCTACGTCAACCACCCGGACCTGATGCACTTCTCCTATCAAAGATACCTGGAAAACCGCCTACGAGAGACTTTAGGATTTCGCTGGTCGCATTTGAAGCTGGAATTCAAGAACGGCAGGAAGAAGTGATCGAGTACGCGTTGATTCTACCGGGAGCGTATCTGTTGGGAAGCATATCCTCAGGATTGATAGTGGGGAAGCTTAAACAGGGCGTTGACATACGCCGTCACGGAAGCGGTTCCACCGGAACAACCAATGTTCTGCGCATACTGGGCGTCCGCATGGCAGCCGTAGTTCTGGTGGCGGACATTTCTAAAGGAATCATTACGGTCTTGGCGGCAAAGCTTGTAAGCAACGACCCGCTCCTGGAAGCGCTTGCCGCTCTTTTCGCTGTCGCGGGGCACAACTGGCCGGTCTTCAGCAAGTTCCAGGGCGGGCGAGGAATCACGGCAGCCGTAGGAGCCATCGCTGTGCTGGCTCCAATAGTGGCGGCGCTGGCTCTCGCCGTCTTTGTCCCCGTTGTCTCCTTAAGCCGGTACGTCTCCTTGGCGTCGATTTCAGCGGTAATAGTGGCGGTTGCGGCAATGCCGGTCATGGTTGCATTGGGCGAGGCACCCTGGCAGTATCTAGTTTACACAACGGCGGGCGGCCCTCTGATTATCTGGCGTCATAGGGGAAACATCCAACGCCTGATCAATGGCACCGAAAACCGCTTGCAATTCGGCGGTGGCCCTACCAGGGCATGATGATAGAAGACAAGAAAAGAGTGGGAGTAGTCGGCGCCACTAGCTGGGGCACTACGCTGGCGATTCTAATGGCATCCCAGGGCCACCAGGTCACGTTGTGGGCCAGGACGCCGGAAGAGGCCGGCATTCTCAACAAAGGCCGTGAGAACAAGCGTCTGTTGCCCGGCTTTCTATTTCCTGAGACGATGACCGTAACCTGTTCCACGGACGAAGCGTTTCAAACGGCTGAACTGGTTATTATAGCCGTCCCCTCCAAAAGATTCAGAGCAAACCTTCAGCAGGTGCGGAACAACCTAAATCAATCCGCAGCGATCATCAGCGCCACCAAAGGCCTGGAACTCGGTACGGGGTTCAGAATGAGCCAGGTAATGGAACAGGAGCTCGCTGAGCCTTTGAGCTCCCGCATCGGTGTACTGTCCGGGCCCAATCTGTCCAAAGAGATCGCAAAGCGTATCCCTTCATCAACCGTGGTGGCAGCTAAGGATGCTGAACTGGCCAGCACGGCCCAGGCCATGATCATGACGCCGTACTTCCGCGTCTACACCAACACCGACGTGCTAGGAGTAGAGCTGGGAGGAGCTTTGAAGAACACCATAGCCATTGGATCCGGCATAAGCGACGGGTTGGGGCTCGGAGACAACGCAAAGGCCGCTTTCATCACCCGCGGTCTGGCGGAGATTACCCGGCTGGGAGTGGCGGCTGGAGCCAGTCCATTGACTTTTACAGGTCTAGCAGGCCTGGGCGACCTCATAGCCACCTCGGCAAGTCCATTGAGCCGCAACAGGTACGTGGGAGAGCATCTGGCCAAGGGACGCAAGCTGAACGATATTCTTGCTACCATGCAGAACGTGGCTGAGGGTGTGGACACAACGGCTGCGGCAATGAAGATGGCGCAGGAGCTCAATGTTGAAATGCCCATCACAGAGGCGACCTATCGAATCCTCTTTGAAGGACTAGACCCCAGGCAGGCAGTCGCGGAGCTTCTGGGAAGAGCGCCCCAGCCGGAATGAGTAGATGTTGAAGTAAGCAAACCCACCGGACCATTTACTGTGGCGCTTATACTCATAATCTTTGTAAACTCGTTCCTTGTTGGCCTTTCCGGTGCGGTCTCTCCGGGCCCTCTGCTTGCCTTCAACATCAAAGAAACCTTAAGAGTTGGCTTCATAGCAGGGCCCCTAGTGGTAGCCGGACATTCCCTGCTGGAGCTGGTTACGGTGGCTGCGCTGGCTTTTGGGCTGGCGCAAGTCTTGGACTCAGACCCCATTGTCGCAGCCATAGGATTGTTGGGCGGAGGCTTCCTTGTATGGATGAGCTGGGGGCTTCTGAGAAATCCGTCCAAAGACGTCCCTTCCCTTTCCGGATGGAGCGCATCACAATCAAGGGTCGGCCTGAGACCGCTGGTAGGCGGGGCATTGGTTAGCTTGAGCAACCCCTTCTGGGCTCTGTGGTGGCTCACGGTGGGGGCAGCGCTGATTACGCGTTCACTGGAGGTCGGCCTGATGGGAATAGCCTCTTTCTACCTGGGGCACATTCTTTCCGATCTGGTCTGGTACGGCTTTGTTTCGGCAACCGTTGCCTCCGGCAAACGTTTCCTGTCCCGGAACGTCTTCCGCGGTATAATCCTGGTCTGCGGCTCCTTCATGGGACTTCTAGGCGCCTACTTTGTGGTCACGGGAATACGCCTACTGGGATGGTAAGCCCGGCTTCCGCGCCACCACAGTCAACCAGTCACCGTCGGTCAGGGACTGCTCCACAACGAACGATTCCCCAAGCGCCGCCTCAACCTCTTCCCAGCGTTCCTCCAGTATGCCCGAAGCGATGAGACAACCGTTCTCCCGCAGCGCCCGGGCGAGCAATCCGGCAGAGGAGGCGACCACACCGGCGGTAACGTTGGCCAGGGCCAGATCATATTCGCCGTCCTGCACCTTCGAGTGAGGCAGCGAGCCGTGTATGAGCCGTACATGGCGAACCCTGTTCTGTTCAATATTGGCGCGCGCTACCTGGACCGCGGTCTCATCGGTGTCCAGCCCCACTACGCAACCGGCTCCCAGCTTTATAGCAGCGATAGCCAGTATCCCCGAGCCCGTGCCCAGGTCAAGGACGCGCATGCCGGGAATCAAGAGCCTCTCTAGCTGTTCCAGGCACATGCGCGTGGTAGGGTGATGTCCAGTGCCGAATGCCATGCCGGGGTCAAGCTCAATGATTACGTCGTCCGGCGCGGGCCGGTATGTCTGCCACGTAGGCTTGAGAACCAGTCTTTCCCCAATGTGCTTGATGGTGAAGCGGGACTTCCAGGCGGTTTCCCATTCATCCTCATCTACAACTCTATCCTCCAGCAAAATGCCGGGTTGCAAGATGGCAACCAAGCGAATACCAACGTCTATCATCTCACGCCGGTTGCTCGTCGTTGAGTCCATGGGGAGGCAGGTCATCACTACTACAGAGGTTGGCGGAGTCATTTCGCCGACGTTGTCCGGATCCCAGTCGCCCTCTTCCTGGACAACCACGTCCCTTTCTCCGTAGCGCTGGAGAAGCTCAGAGACGGGCTCCACAAACTCAGGCGTGGTGCGAACACTCAACTGCAGCCACTTCATCTAGAACCGGAGCCGCCCCCAAAGGTATCCTTGATGCGGTGGAACCAGCCCTTGTCCCCTTCTATGACTTGGCCCCCGCTCAACTTCCCGGCCAGTTGCTCTAACAGCTTCTTCGCCTCGGGGTCCAGCGAGCGCGGCGTGCTAACGTGCACGGTAACAAAGAGGTCGCCGCGTCCCCTGTCATGGACCTTAGCCACGCCCTGGCCCTTGACTCGGAGCACGGTTCCCGTCTGTATGCCGGCGGGAATAGCCAGCGGCGTTGTCCTTTCCAGTGTGGGAATCTCCACCGAGTCTCCCAGAGCCGCCTGCGAAAAGTTGATTGAAAGATCAAGACGCAGATTGGACCCGTCTCGCTGGAAAAGCCGGTGCGATTTCACGTTGAGCAATATCAATACATCACCGGACGGGCCTCCATGAGACCCTGCGTCGCCCTCTGCAGATAGTCTCAGATGCGAACCGTCTTCAACTCCGGCCGGGATTACCACGTCCAGCTCCTGCATGTTTCGCTCCACGCCTCGCGCACGGCACTTCTGGCACGGCTGCGACACAACCTGGCCTTCGCCGCGGCAGCTGGGGCAGGCCACTACCTGGACGAACTGTCCAAACAGGCTTTGCTGGGAGCGCTTCACCTGGCCGGCACCGCGGCAAGCGTCGCACGTCTCCATAGACGTGCCGGGTTCACTGCGACTCCCCTGGCACCGGTCACAGGCCTCGATGCGCGATACCCTGATCCTCTTTTGCGTGCCCATAGCCGCTTCTTCAAAGGTCAGGGTCAGGCCAATTTCAAGGTCGCGACCGCGCGTGGGGCGTGCTTTGGTTCGTGCAGCGGCTCCGAAACCACCAAAGAAAGCATCAAAGATGTCACCGAAGCCACTGAACGTCTCGAAGCCTTCAAAGCCGCGCCCTCCACCGCCGTTGGACGCGACTCCAGCGTGGCCGAACCTATCGTATGCCGAACGCTTCTCTCTACTGCTCAGCACTTGGTACGCTTCGTTGACCTCTTTGAACCGCTCTTCGGCGTTGGGTTCCTTATTCCTATCTGGGTGATACTCCAAGGCAAGCCTACGAAACGCCTTCTTGATCTCCTCGTCGGAGGCCCCGTTGGAGACGCCCAGCACCTCATAATAGTCTCTCTTCACTGCCATAGATATACGATTATACGCCTACAGGCCAAACATCTACCATAGTCAGGTATCCAGGAGCAGCAACTGGGCATCGCGCCCTTCAGTTGATGGACGAATCCAGCACGGCTACCTGCCGTGCAAGCTTCCCACCATTTCAGTCATCAGGTGGGAGAAATATCGAACGTTGGATATGGCGTCCGGGTACCTCATGCGTGTGGGCCCCAGAATGGCGACGACACCACCGGTCTCCGAGGGAGCTCCGTAGCGCGCGTAGACAACACTGAAGGGGTGAAGCTGATTCATCCGGTGCTCCGTCCCTATGGTCACGTTGACGTCGCCAGCGACGGGAGCCTGCGACAGCACTACGGGCATAAGTTCCCCGTCCTCCACCAACTCAAGCACGTTCCTCGCCGTGGGGCCAGCAGCAAGCTCCGGGTACGCGAACATGTGGCGCAGTCCGTCTATGAAGTGAACCGGCTCCGAGTCATAGTCCTGTTTCAGCAGGTCTTCGGCGGCTACGATCACGTCGGACTCGAACGAGGCTAATCCCCTATCTCGCGCCGTCACCTCTTGCTGTGTATTGCCTGAGTAGAGCGCGTTGAGCTTGTTGGCCACACTGGTGAGTTGGTCTTGGGTCATGGCCTCTTTGAGGGGTAAGAGCCGCTGGCGCAACCTTGACTCATCCATCACCATTACCAGGAGGGCTAGGAACTCCTGTAGATAGACCAGCTCTAGGTGTCTCCAGCGGGGAGGCGCCGCCGTGGGGAAACTGATCATGGCCAGTGTATGGACAAGACCGGCCAGCATACGCACCGCCATCCGCCCCCACGCCTCAACCTCCATGTTAGCCTGGCTGAACCTGCTCTGGATCTCCTCCTGCACTTGCCTGGGCAGGTCCGGTATGTACAGCGACTCCACGTAAGCGCGGTAAGCCTTGTCAGAAGGGACACCGCCTGCGGAGGTGTGCGGACGCGTAATATAACCCGCCTTGTCCAGCTCCGCCATCTCGTTGCGGATTGTCGCCGAACTGACGGGGCGATCCATCTCACCGGCCACAACGTCGGAGGGCACTGGGGCAGAGCTCCGAATGTACCGGTCAACAATGATGCTGAGTATTTGCTTCTGTCGGTCTGTGAGCATTGTTGCCACCTGTCCTTGCCTTTGGCGCTCACCAAGCACACAAGTACTAGCCTTTCGAATCTACCAACCGAGGCTTGCGGGTGTCAATATGCGAGCGCCCTACGTCTAGCAACCTATGACCCCCAAGATGCCCATACCCAGAGACGGTGGGTGTCGGGGCATATCCTGACGTCTTCTGCTCCAGCCAGCGTTTATTCGTACCAGCCGGAACCGAAGAGCAGTCCGTCATGAAGCACCGCCCAGGTGTGCTTCTGCCGCTCATCACCCGTATCGGGATTGAGCAGCACGTAGTCTACCCATTTCCCCGATTCGGTCGCCGACAGCAGGTCGTCGCCGTAGAAGTATCCCGTGGAGTCGACGCGTAGGCTGGGATCCCTGTCTATGAATATCGGATTGGAGTGAGATATAGTGCGGCCCGTACTGATGTCGATGATGAATACGTACCACTGGCCGTCAATACTCTCCTGGGTTTTGTAGTAGGCCACCGTGTCCTCGCGGCCAACGGCGTTATAGAGGTTGATGGCGCTCTCCACGAAAGCCTGGGTGTACGCAGGGTTGTCGGCTTTGCTCGGCCCACGCTCGTACCACCCCGAGCCAAAGGTCAGACCGTCATGCTCGACTACCCACGAATGTTTAGCCTCGACTCCACCAGTGGCCGGGTTGGGGAATGTGTAGCTGAACCATTCGCCGTCCTCGTCGGCAACAGCGACCAACGCTTCTCCAACGGGATAGTTATTGGGCCCGATAGCCACGGAGGCGGGCTGGTCGACCAGAGCAGGATTAGCGGCGTGGGCCAGCATGATGTCGTTCTCGTCAAAAATGAACGTGTACCACTGCCCGTCAATGCTCTCCTCGGTGTTGTAATGAGCGATGGTTGCGTCCAAGCCTACGGCGTTGTACAGGTTTATAGCCGATTGCACAAACGCCTGGGTGTACGCAGGGTTGTCGGACTTGGCGGGGCCATGTTCGTACCACCCCGACCCAAAGGTCAGACCGTCATACTCCACAACCCACGAATGCTTAGTCTCGACTCCACCAGTGGCTGGGTTGGGGTATGTGTAGCTGAACCATTCGCCGTCCTCGTCGGCAACAGCGACCAACGCTTCTCC
>CAYVEN010000045.1:0-16212 GCA_964450505.1 uncultured Dehalococcoidia bacterium
TAGCCACTACACAACACCCGTAAAGGCTTGACTCTGAACACAGATACTCTGAACGCAGTGAAGAATCCAAAACCTCTGACCGCAAACTCACGATGTGTACGTCCTCCCGCACGGCCCGCCCGCCTTGCCCTCTTGCCCGCATCCCCCCGCCCCATACTGACACCATCCACTTCCCAATCAACCCTCATCGCCGCTAACATTCCTCCATGATCACATTAACCAAAACATGCCCCAATCCGTTGCAAAAACCGCACCACTTCTACCGGTGTTTCGGGATTTGTTTCTCACACCCAAAAAATTTTCGGCCCGTTTTAGCCTTGCTACTTGACATAACGTCTGAAACAATTCCTCTGAGATGACCTTGAAAACGTTGAAGCAAACCTTAACCGCCCTGCTGCCGGATATGCACACGGGACGCTGGGGCCTCTTCTGCGATATCGACGGCACCATATCCGACATAGCCCCCCGGCCGGAGCAGGCGCGTGTCAGGCCGGGCGCAAAACGGGCGCTGGAAGCGCTGGGAACGCAGCTTGCCGCCGTGGCAGTGGTCACGGGCCGCGATATGAGAGAGGTGCGATGCATGGTGGAGGCCGAAAACATCGTGTATTTCGGAACGCACGGGCTGGAGCGCTGGGAGGATGGGGATCTGAAGGTTGCCCCTGAAGTGGAGCCTTATCTGGACAGGCTTAGAGATACCACCGCGGAGTTAACAGGGCGTTTGACCCTTCCCGGAATAGTCGTGCAGACCAAGCAAGTGGGCTTGTCGGTGCACTACCGCATTGCAACCGACCCCGAATCGACGCGGGCCGCGATCCTGGAAGCCGTGGAATCCAGCGGCGCCGGTGATTGGATGTTTGTGCGCGATGGCCGCATGGTGGTGGAGCTTCTTTTGCCAGTTGCCATAGACAAAGGCACGTCTCTGCGTACCCTGGTGGATGAGCGAAGCCTCAACGGGGCTCTGGTGCTCGGTGACGACGTAACGGACGTGAACATGTTCAAGGCGGCGGCGGATCTGCAAGCCACGGGCGGCTTGAAGGCGGTCAACATAGGCGTGGTTGACGAAGAAACGCCTGCTGAGGTCATAGCAACGACGGATCACACGCTGGCCGGCGTGGACGAGGTGGAGGCCTTCCTGATCTGGCTGAGCAGCGAGCTGGAAACTAGCTAGTCAGCGAGCCAAGCTCCTCGAACTGGCTTTGGAACCAGAAGTTGATGTCCTCTCTCTCCACCGCCTCTATCATAGAAGCGCTCCGGCGCTGCCGCTCCTCCTGGGGCATGTTGAGCGCTTGGTACATCGCCTGCATGGTGCCTTCCACGTCGGCGGAGGCCACGGGAAGCACCCCCTCCGCAAGCTGGGGGTAGGCGCCGGCGGTCTCGGAAAGGATGACCACGCCGTCCCTCTGGTTGATGAGCGGCGCCTCTTTGGCCACCAGCGTCATGCCGTCTATGACGGCGTTCTGCAACAACACGTCGTATTGGCGCATACCGGCCACCGCCTGAACGTAGTTGTTCTCCATGAACAGTTCAATGGGCTGCCATTCGGGCGTGCCGTAGCTTTGATTGATTGTCCTGGCCGCCTGCTGGATCTCCTCCATGTAGCGCTGGTACTGGCGGATGTGCGTGCGAGAAGGAACGAGGAAGGCAACGAATTTGACCTGACCCCTCATTTCGGGATAGCGCTCAAGGAGTAGCTGGTAGGAGCGGAATCCCCGCAGGATGTTCTTGTTGGGCTCCGCCCTATCCACGCGCACTATGTTCTTTTCAGCCCAAACGCCGGCAAGCTGACGCTCGTATTCCTGTACCCGTGGAGAGGAGCCGATGCGCCGCACCTCGTCAACGCTGATGGAGAGCGGGTAAGCGCGAACAGCCGTCTCTCTGCCTTCGTAGCGCACCGTGGACGTGGCGTAGTCCACCTCCGCGGAGGGCAGGAACTCCTCACACGATTGCAGGAAGTTGCGGCAGTCTCGCCGGGTCTGGAACCCCACGACGTCCGCGCTGCAGAGGCTGCTGCAAATGCTGCGCCTGATGTGCGCCGGGATCATCTCCCAGTAACCGGAGGCGGGCCATGGTATGTGGACGTAATGCTGGATGACCGCCTGGGGAAGGCGCTCCCGCACGTAGCCGCCTACCAGGTACAGGTGATAATCGTGAACCATCACGCAGACGTCCTGGTCCACGCTTGCCGCCTCTTCAATCACGGCGTCGGCAAAGGAACGGTTGACCCTTACATAGCCGTTCTCCCAGGCGTCGTATACCGTGCTGTCCACGCTGGGGGTGTATGACGTGCTCCACATGTAATGCTGGAGGAACCAGAGCAGTGGATTGCAGAACGTGTTGTAGTACTTGTGATAGACGCGCCGTGGAGTGTTGACGTAGCGCAGAGAGAGCTTGTAGCCGTGAAGGGCGGCGGGAATGCTGGAATCGTTGCTGTTTTCCCAGATGCGCCTATCCCCCTCCCCCATGGCGGAAGATATCCAGGTGAAATCCAGATCAGGCATCAGAGAGGAGAATGCGGTGACCAAACTGCCGCTGCTGCGCCTGGCCTGAAGACCGCCTGAGGGGGTTATCTGGTGCCCAATGGGACCGCGGTTGCTGACCAGAATGAGACGCCGGCCGTTCAATGCCTTGGCGCAAAGCTGTAACAGCTTAGCACGGTTAGCCTGGCCAAGAGACGCCACACTCATAGATTTGCCATCCATTTAGAAGCAACGGTACGGTCAACCGCCGCTATCGCTTGAGCCGCCCCGCCCGTTTAGGTGCCTCCCGAGGGCCGAAACGGCATCTTCTCCTAAAGCGGCCACGACGTTAGCACAGGGCATGGGTGCTGTCAAGGAAACCCGCCCGCGCCCAAAACCTCTTCCCTCTTATGGGGTGTACAGACCGGAGAGATGGGTAACAGTTGTTCGGAGACATAGGTAACACATGCAAACACCCTCCCTGCGTTGACACCCCCCAAACGGCACACCTACAATCGACAAGCCAAGCTGGGCAAAGCCCCAACCTACTGAGACCAAGTGAGAACGTCTGAAGAGATACGAAAGGCCTTCCTGGGCTTCTTTGAAGAGAAGGAACACCTTCTCATGCCCAGTTCGTCGCTGATTCCACCGCCGGACGACCCCACGCTTCTGCTGACCAGCGCGGGCATGGTGCAGTTCAAGCCCTATTTCATGGGCGAAAGGAGACCACCCAAACCCAGGCTCACCAGCGTGCAGAAGTGCTTCCGCGTCACCGACGTGGATGAAGTGGGCGACGCCAGCCACCTCACCTTCTTCGAGATGCTGGGCAACTTCAGTGTGGGCGATTACTTCAAAGAGAAGGCCATAGAGTGGGCTTGGGAGTTCGTCACGGAGCGCATGAAACTGCCCAGTGAAAGGCTCTGGGCCGCCATCTACCGCGACGATGACGAGGCGCACGACATCTGGCTGAAGACCGGCGTGCCAGACGAACGTATACGCCGCTTCGACGAGAAGGAGAACTTCTGGGGCCCGGCAGGCAACGAGGGACCCTGCGGACCCTGCAGCGAAATCCATTACGACTTCGGCGGAACGTGCCGGACGGGCGATCCGGACGAACAGTGCGGGCCCAACTGCGATTGCGGAAGATTCCTGGAGCTGTGGAACCTGGTGTTCATGCAGTTCTACCAGGACACGGACGGCAACCGGACTCCGCTGCCCAATCCCAACATCGATACCGGGATGGGCTTGGAGCGTGCCGCCCTGATCCTGCAGGACGTGCCAAGCATCTACGAGACTGATCTATTCCAGCCGCTGGTGGCCAGGGTCTGCCAGCTATCGGGCAAAGAGTACGGAAAGGACGCCGAAACGGACGTGGCCATACGAGTGGTGGCGGAGCACGCCCGTAGCGCGGCCTTCCTCATAGCGGACAGCGTGGCGCCCGACAACCAGGGCCGGGGCTACGTGCTGCGTCGTCTCATACGCCGTGCCATACGGTTCGCGCGGAAGCTGGGATTGGAGACCGGCAAAAGCGCCGTGCTGCCCCTGGTTGCCGAGGCGGTCATCCAGAAGATGGGCCCTGTCTACCCCAACCTGGCTGAGGGACGCGACTTTGTGCTCAGGGTCTTGCAGGAAGAGGAGGAGCGGTTCAGCCAGGTCTATGAGACAGGAATGCGTATCCTGGAAGAGATGTTTGCCAGCCAAAGAGACGGTTCACTTGCCGGAGAGCAGGCCTTTCTCCTCTATGACACCTACGGCTTCCCCGTGGAAGTCACGGCGGAGATAGCACGTGAGCACGGAGTGGAAGTGGACATGGATGGCTTCCAAAGGGAGATGGAAGCGCAGCGACAGCGGGGCCGCGTTGCCGGGGAACGCTTCGCCGGAGGATACGACGCACAGCGGCTGTACCAGGAGATGGGCATAGGTGAGGTCAACTTCCTCGGCTATGAGACCACCACCGCGCCCTCTATGATCAGCGGCCTAATAGTGGACGGCCACCCCGTCAATGAGGTGTCGCAGGGGCAAGAGGTGGAGGTCATCCTCAGAGAGACGCCCTTCTACGCCGAAGGCGGCGGACAGGTGGGCGATACCGGCATCATGGAAGGCGCCAGAGGCGATATTCGCGTCGAAGACACGCAGTCGCCGGTGGCGGGAGTCATCGTGCACCGGGGACGCGTGTCCAACGGTACGGTAGCCACGGGCGACGAAGTCGTAGCCACTGTGGACGGCGATCGTCGCTTGGACGCGGCGCGCAACCATACCGCCACCCACCTGCTGCACGCCGCCCTGCGAGCCGTCCTGGGCAGCCACGTGAGGCAGGCCGGATCGCTGGTTGCGCCGGACAGACTCCGTTTCGACTTCACCCACGTCAGCCCGCTGACCCCGGAGGAAACGGGCAAGGTGGAGGCGCTGGTCAATGAGCGCATACGGGCCAACGTGCCCGTGCGCAAGAGAGAGACCACCTTCCGCGATGCGGTGTCGGAGGGGGCGCTGGCCTTCTTTGGGGACCGCTACGCCGATGAGGTGCGCGTGGTGGAGATAGCCAACGGCGACAGGTTCAGCTTCGAGGTGTGCGGCGGCACCCACGTCAGGGCCACCGGCGACATCGGTTACTGCCGCGTCACCGGAGAAAGCAGCATCGGAGCGGGCATGCGTCGCCTGGAAGCGGTAACCGGCCACGCCGCGGAAACCCTTGCCATGGAAAGAGACGCCCTGCTCAACCGCATATCGAACAAGCTGGACACCTCGCCGCAGGACGTAGAGGCCAGGGTGACGTCCCTACTGGACGAGGTATCGCGCTTGCGACGGGAGGTCGCCGCCAAGGAGCGGGCCTCCTCCAGGGAGCAGGCGCAGGAGTTGCTGGCGGCGGCTCAAGAAGTCGACGGTGTGAAGATAGCCTCGGGGCGGATGGATGCCGGCTCAATGCAAGCCCTGCGGGAAGCGGGCGACTGGCTTCGTGACAAGCTGGGAAGCGGAGCGGTGGCACTGGGCGCCGTAATCAACGAGCGGCCTACGTTGCTGGTCATGGTCACCAACGACCTAGTAGAGCGAGGCCTGCACGCCGGAAATGCGGTCAAAGAGGCGGCTACAGTGATGGGCGGCGGCGGCGGCGGACGCCCCGACATGGCGCAGGCGGGCGGACGCCAGCCGGAGAAGCTGGAAGAGGCGCTGCAGGCGGCGGTCGATATCCTGGGCAGCCAGGTAACATGAGGGTGCTTGGGCTGGACGTTGGCGAGCGGCGCATCGGGGTTGCCATATGTGACTACTCCGGCCTGCTGGCCACGCCATACACCGCTATCTTTAGGCAAAATCTGAAGAAAGACGTGGAGACCATCGTCAAGATCGCCGCTGAGGAAGAGGCGGAACGGATTGTGGTCGGCATGCCATTTTCCCTGGACGGCTCCGAAGGCTATCAGGCTAGGAAGACCCGCCGCTTCTACGAAGAGGTGAAGGATGCCGCCGCGCCCATGCCGGTGGATGTCTGGGACGAGCGTTTCTCCTCGGAAGAAGCCGAGAGACGCCTACACGAGGCAGGCGTCTCGCCGTCGCGCAACAGGGGTCGCCTCGATGCCGCAGCCGCCGCGATAATCCTGCAAAGCTACCTGGACAGCCGGCGCAACCAGTGATGACCTCCACGGTAGGAATCATCGGCTACCCGCTGCGCCACTCGGCATCCCCCGCCTTCCAGCAAGCCGCCTTCGACCACCTGGAAATCGACGCCAGGTACCTGGCTTGGGAAACCCCTCCCGACGCCCTAGCTGAGCGGATGGAGTCTCTGAGAGGCCCCTGCCTTCTGGGAGCAAACGTGACCGTCCCCCACAAACAGGCCGTGGTTCCGTTCCTGGACGATGTATCGCAGGCGGCGCAAGACACGGGCGCGGTGAACACCATAGTGAACCGGGAAGGCAGGCTGACGGGGCACAACACGGACGTGACCGGCTTCCTCAGAGCGCTGCAGGAAGACGCCGGTTTCCAGCCTCAGGGCAAGCGGGCGCTGGTGCTCGGCGCTGGTGGCTCGGCCAGGGCGGTCGTGTACGGCCTGCTCAAAGAGGGTGCTGGACAGGTGACCATCGCCAACAGGACTGTGGAGCGGGCGCACCGGCTTATCGATGCGCTGGGCAGTCCGGGGAATGCAAGCGCAGTCCTTTTAGAGCCGGCGGCGCTGTCGGACAGGTGGGACCTCATCGTGAACTGCACCACTTTGGGCATGCGCCACGCCCCGGGCGAGAACGAGACGCCGTTGCCCAGCGATGCCATCCCCGCCAACTCCCTGGTCTACGACCTTGTATACAATCCGGAGGAGACGCCCCTGTTGCAAGCAGCCGCCAATGCGGGAGCGCGTACCCTGGGCGGTCTGCCCATGCTAATCTACCAGGGCGCGGAGGCCTTCCGCCTCTGGACGGGCCGCAAAGCGCCTGTAGAGGTGATGTTCCAAGCGGCGCGGCGGGTGTTGTCAGGGCGTTCGTAGTGAACAACCCTGAACTTGTCGAAGGGTCCGCCTTTACGCTTCTTCCTCGTTGTTCTCGTCCTCAAACGCGTCTACTATGGGCGTGATTTGCTCAATGAACCTTCGGGTCATTTGGGCTATACGGTCAGCGAAGTCATCGTTTAAGACGCCACTTCCTACCTGTACTGTGATGCCATCGTCGCTGGTTTCAAGCCGTTGTTCCGAGCCTAGACTAACATCGGTGAGCCTATCTTGAAGATCATTAAGATTGTGCCTGAACTCTACGTTTGCGCCCCACGTGTTTTCCTCATCTCCCTGCCATAAGTTAACTCTGTAGTCCAAGCGCCAGTTACCCCACGGACTACGCTGGTACCAGAAATGGTAGTAGCGCCAAACTACGCCTCCAGGCCGAAAAAGCCTACCGGCCCATTTGCTTGTCTTGCTCGGTCGAATTTCGTTTTCCAATCCTCGGAGCGTCAGTTCACTTACTTTCCTGAGAAAGCGCGTGATCTCGTCGTTCTTGTTCTGCTGGAAGGTCTTGCGCAACTTATCTCCCAAGCTGCTGCCACCTGTTCTTGTCGAGGGTTGTGAGTTGCTGCCTATACTAACTACGTATCCCTCTTCTCCCGGCACAGGAATAATAGTGGTCGCTTGTATGTACAGCGAGTTAGTGTCAGAATCCTGGTAAGGCGTTAGGGTGACGCAGGTGATCAGGTCTTCACCGGGAGCTTTACTGTTAAGCCACAACGCGGCTGAGGTAACCTCCGGTGCGAACCTGTGACTAGCCAAAATTATGCGCTGGTCGTTATTCAGAGCATTCAGGTCATCAGCGCCCAAGTGTTGCAGCAACAGGTTTGTAGCGTCTTCTTGGGAGACCCCTTTGTATTCGGCCAGCATTTCCAAGATTTGCTCGGTAGTGGCGCGGCGTAGATAGCTGGCGTACTTTATGGCCTGCCAGTGGGCGTCTGCGCCGGTGTCATCGCGCTTCAACTCAATGACTACCAGCTTACCGTCGGAGTCCACCGCCAGAAGGTCAAGCCTCTCGTCAGTGAGGTCGAATCCGCTAAACTCCTTGCCTATTATCAGCAGGTCTTCGCCTAGGATGCCGGGGTTGGCGGCAACCCACTCCTGGATGTCCCGCCGTTCTCTCAACCCCATCTGCGCGAAATCCACTTCCTCTATCCGTTCGGATTCCTGGCTGTCTGGGTTGATTCTAAATAGCTGTGGTTCGTGGCTCACCGCGTACTCCTCATCAATCTGTGCCGCACATTATCTGCAGGCATTGGCGTGTCGTCAAACACGCCTGTCCTGAACTGACCAAGGGAACGGGACCTACCCGTTCGTGGTAAGCTTATCGGGCGTAGATTATCTACACATCATTGAAGGGAATCGCAAATGTTTCGTTATCTAACAGCGGGTGAATCGCATGGCAAGGGACTGACCGTGATCGTTGAGGGCGTGCCGGCAGGTCTGCCCCTCAGCGAAGAGTACATACTGCGCGACATGGCGCGACGCCAGCAGGGGTACGGGCGGGGGCCGCGGCAGCAGATAGAGCGCGACAAAGCGGAGATACTGTCCGGGGTGCGGCACGGCTCCACGTTGGGCAGCCCCATAGGAATGTGGATAGAGAACCGCGACTTCGCCAACTGGACCGAGGCCATGTCTATAGAGCCCGTGGGCGAAGACGCCAAGATTCGACTGGTGACGCGGCTGCGGCCCGGCCACGCCGACTTCCCAGGCGTGATGAAGTACAGCCACCACGACGTGCGCAACGTGCTGGAACGGGCAAGCGCCCGTGAGACGGCGGCGCGGGTTGCCGCCGGAGCGGTGGCGCGACGTTTCCTGGAGGAGTTCGGCATCAGCATACACAGCCACGTCGTGTCCATCGGCGACGTCAAGGCAGACGTGCCGGAAGATATCGACTGGCAGGCGGTGGAGGACTCTCCCGTGCGCTGCACCGACGCCGAGGCGGCGGAACGGATGATGCGACACATAGACCACGCCCGCGATACAGGCAATACGGCTGGCGGGGTGTTCGAAGTGGCCGCCTACGGAGTGCCCGTGGGGCTGGGCAGCCACGTTCACTGGGAGCGAAAGCTGGACGGGCAGATAGCCCAGGCAATGATGAGCATCAACGCCGTGAAAGGCGTCGAAATAGGCACCGGATTCGCCAACACGGAAAAGCCCGGCTCAGAAGTGCACGACATCATAGAACCGTGGGACGGCGATGCCCGCCCCTTCCACCACATTACCAACCGCGCCGGTGGTATAGAGGGCGGTATGAGCAACGGAGAGCCTGTAGTGGCCCGCGTGGCGCTGAAACCGATCTCCACGCTGAGCAAACCGCTCCCTTCCGTGGACATGGCGACGGGAAAGAGGGTGCAGGCGCACTACGAGCGCAGCGACGTCTGCCAGGTGCCGCCTGCCTGCGTCATAGGCGAGTCCACCATGGCGCTGGTCCTCATCGGCGCATTCTTGGAAAAGTTCGGCGGCGACCACCTGGAGGAGACGCGGAGCAACTACCGTAGCTTCCTGGACGGCCTGAAGCAGTTCCAGCCAACCGAAGAGGCGGAATCCTCCGACGAACGTCCCCCTGACAACGCCGTTTAGCAAAGCTTGCCTTGATCCTCGGGCCTGCTCGCCCCCGCTCATGTGAGCCTGTCGAACCACTTGAGCGGAAACCCCCGTATGTCATGCTGAGGAGTCGGTCAGACCCATTAGTTTTCAAACCACGTCCCGCCAACGAAGCATCCCAAGCCTCCCACTTGCAAAACACACCCGTCATTCCCGTGCTTGACACGGGCATCCAGGGGCGGCGGTGGTCTTGGAGCGAACGGGATCTGGCCTGCCTATCCACTTTCAAACGGATTCACATAGTCAACGCCAAGGTCGTTAAATTCGGCCACGTTTCTGGTGACCACCGTCAACCTATGAACCATAGCTATCGCCGCTATCATGGCGTCTTCGGTCATAGCGCCTGATCGTCCGTGCATCAGCCGTGCCCACTCTCTGAAGGCGAGCGCATCCATTGGGAGTATTCCGTAGGAAGCCAGAACCTTGTCCAACCACGCTCCCAACTCCTCGGCCTTGGCTTCATCCTGCTCGCGAGTGATCTCAATCCCCGCCTGTATCTCGCCAACGGTAACGGCAGACACAAAGAGCTGCTCCGCCGGCACGTCTGCAATCCAATCCAGAACTGCGCCATGCGGGCGGGTGCGGCGCAGCTCCGAAACCACGTTGGTATCCAAGAGGTACATAGGCTACTCCACTGCTACGGGTGGTCGGCGGCGGCGCTGTTGGCGCGGCGCCGTAAGGGTCTCCGTTCGTGCCTCAGAGGCAAGCAGCAACTCTTTCAGATCCGGTTTCGTCATCCGCTCCAGCCTCCGCCACTGCTCAATGGGAAGCAGCACGGCGGCTTCCACACCTCGCTTGGTTACAATCTGCGGCCCTTCCGTGAGGGTGGTGTCCAGAAGCTCGCTGAACCTCGATTTGGCATCCTGGACCGGCCATCTCTTGCTCATGGTTAACCTCTTTATCCGTTTGCGCTGACTAGTCATCAAACTAGGTTAAAACAGCACTAGTGTCAATAGCGTATCCTTGCCTGTATGCCCGTTTGCCCGTCCAATTGACAGCCCCAATGCGTCAGCGTAATATGTTCCCCACTCGTTGAGGAGGCTTGGACTCTTAGAATGTTGGAAATGGTAATAGATAGCATTCGAGTGAGCTTGATGAACTACCAACGAGTAGTGATTCTCAAGGAAAAGGACTCGGACCGTTATCTGCCTATCTGGGTAGGCCCGGCCGAGGCGGACGCCATAGCCGTCAAACTGCAGGACGTTTCCCTTCCCCGACCGCTTACGCATGATCTGCTCGGCTCCGTCATCAGCAGCCTGGGCGCGTCCGTCCTCCACATCACGGTAAACGACCTCCAGAACGATACCTTCTTCGCCAAAGTCTCCATTCAGGTCAACGGCAAGTCGGTAGACGTCGATTCAAGGCCGAGCGATGCCATCGCTCTGGCCGTGCGGGCCCAAGCGCCCATATACGTAGCCGACGACGTGCTTGACAAGGCGGGCATCAAGCTTGACGACTCCGGCAAGCCCATAGCCCCTGAGGACGAGAACAACCAGCCCCAGCAGCTAAGAGAAGAGGACCTGCGCCGTATATCGGCCTTCACCGACTTCATCAACACTCTGGACATGGAAGGCATCGGCAAAGAGGGCCAGCAGGGCTCCGGCCCAAGCAGCTGAACTGCTCAACACCCCGCATTGCAAAGGCTCCAACCATTGGGTTGGAGCCTTTTTCGTCGGCCTCTTTGCAGCGCCCACAGCGGGCCTCCCAGCGCAAACTTGACACCCCATCTCCAACGGCGGTAATCTGAAACTGCTTACTAGTCCTCGCGGGCGAATCTTATACTACGCCACGCGATGGAGCGAAAGGACGGTGGTTTTATGGACGTATTAGTCGTCTTGATCGTCCTTCCGGCTCTGGGGCTGGGGGCAGCAGGTGGTTATCTCGCACAATCCTTCCTGAACAAGAGAGGATTGGCAACAGCCGCGCAGAAGTCGCAAGGCATTATCCAGGGTGCGGAGGAGCAGAAGAAGCGAATCCTCCTAGAGGCCCAGGAAGAGGCCTTGAAGCATAGGACTTCTGAGGAACATGACCTTAGGGAGCGCCGCTCTGAACTGCGACGGCAGGAACGGGGGCTGAGCAACCGCAAGGAGCAGTTGGAGCGGCGAAGCGAAGGTCTGGAAAAACGGGAACGGTCTGTAAATGAGCGAGACCGGGAGCTAGACGGACTTAGACGAGAACTGGAAGATTTTGTTCGGAAAGAGCAGGAGCAACTGGAGGCCATATCCGGCCTTTCCAGCGCAGAAGCTAGGGAACAGTTGCTCAAGCGCGCCGAAGGAGAGATACAGCACGAAGTAGCTCGTCGCTACATGGATGTGGAACAGCAGGCAAAGGACGAAGCCGACCACAAAGCCCGGCGAATCCTCGCCTCCTCCATACATCGTCTCGCTTCCGAGGTAGTCTCGGAGACAACCACCGCTGTTGTACCCCTGCCCAACGATGAGATGAAAGGTCGTCTCATTGGCCGGGAAGGACGCAATATCAGGGCCATTGAAGCTGCAACCGGTGTCGACCTCATTATCGACGACACACCGGAGGCCGTCATGGTTTCATGCTTCGATCCGGTCCGCAGAGAAGTTGCCAGGATTGCCATTGGCAGACTTGTGCAGGACGGCCGCATTCACCCGGCCAGGATAGAGGACGTGGTCAAAAGAGCCCATCAAGAGGTGGAAGAGACCATCCTCAAAGAGGGCGAGCGCGCCGCCGTGGAGTCCGGTGTGCGCGGCATGCACCGCGAGCTCATACAGCTTCTGGGCCGGTTGAAGTACCGCTACAGCTACGGCGAAAACATTCTCCAGCACAGCATGGAAGTGGGCTACATATCGGGCATGCTGGCCGCGGAAGTAGGCGCCAACATCGAGATTGCCAAGGCGGGCGGCCTGCTTCACGATATCGGCAAAGCGCTGACCCACGAAGTGGAAGGCCCCCACGCCGAGATCGGCGCCGCAGTAGCCCACAAGTACGGGGTGCCGGAGGCCGTGGAGACCTGCATATTGGAGCACCACAACGACCACATGAGCTCCGTGGAGGCCTTCCTTGTATCCGCAGCCGACGCCGTGAGTGCGGCCAGGCCCGGAGCACGGCGGGATACCCTAGAGAATTACATGAAGCGCCTGGAAGCCCTTGAGGGCGTGGCCAATAGCTTCGACGGCATTGAGAGATGCTATGCCATCCAAGCCGGTCGTGAAGTACGCATCATGGTGCAGCCGGAAGAATTGGACGACGTGGCTGCAGCCGGTCTGGCGCGCGACGTAGTGAAGAAAATAGAGGATGAGCTCGCCTATCCCGGTCAGATCAAGGTGACCGTAATCCGGGAAACCCGCAACATAGAGTTCGCCAAATAGCCTTGAAGCCACGGGCTGGGCAAGTGCATTCGCATTTGCCCAGCCTCTACCATGAGACGTGAGGTGCCGGGCCCATATGCCGGTTGAGGTTGATCTACATCTGCACACCACGGAGTCCGACGGCAGGTTGGCGCCCGCCGAGCTGGTCGACTTCGTTGCCGGGCGCGGGCTCAAAATAGTCGCCATCACCGACCATGACATCACCGACGGCCTGGAGCCCGCCTGGGAAGCGGCCAAGGCATACCCTGATCTACACATAATTCCGGGAATAGAGCTTAGCACCGACATCCCAGGCAACGAGATACACATACTGGGCTACTACTTTGACTATGAGGACAAGGAGTTTCAGGCCAAGCTCCGCGACTTCCGAGATTCCCGCATCGGACGGGCCAAGGAGATGGTGGACAGGCTGGGGGAGCTTGGATTGCCGGTGGACTGGGAGCGCGTGAAAGAGATAGCGGGCCAAGGGGCCATAGGCCGCCCTCACATAGCGCAAGCCATGGTGGAGAACGGTTATATCTCCCTACCCAAAGAGGCGTTTGACAAGTACATAGGGCGCAACGGGCCCGCCTATGCCGAGCGCGTCAAGCAGACTCCTGAAGAAGCCGTACAGCTGATCTCCAGCGTGGGAGGAGTTGCCGCCATGGCGCATCCGGCGCAGGTAGAGAACCTGGATGGTATCCTGGAAAAGCTCAGGGCCGCGGGTCTGAAGGGCATGGAAGTGCACTACGCCGAATATGATCAGCCCACTCGTGGCCGGCTGGCGGAAACAGCCCGAAGGCACGGCCTTCTCCCCTGCGGCGGGAGCGATTATCATGCCCTGGGCGTACCGGGCGAGCATCTGCCCGGCGAAGCAGGGCCGCCCTTGGAGGTTGCCCGTAAACTGAGAGAAATGTCCGGTTCCGGGTGAGGAGGAGACCAAATGAGGCTTGAAGGAAAGGTAGCTTTTGTCAGCGGCGGCGCCAGGGGCATAGGCGGCGGCATTGCCAGGCTCTTCGCCAGTGAAGGCGCAAGTGTGGTGATCGGCGATATCCTGGAGCGCGTCGGCATCCAGACCGAGAACGAGATCCAAGAAGCGGGCGGTGAAGCGCGCTTCGTCCACATGGACGTACGCAGCAACAGCCAGTGGCGGCACGCCATCGGAACGGCGGTATCCCGCTATGGCAAGCTCGACATCCTGGTCAACAACGCAGGCATCAGCAGGTCCGGCACCGTTGAGGACATGCCCGTGGAGACATGGGACGAAATCATGTCTATCAACAACAAGGGCATGTTCTTTGGCGTCAAGGAGGCCATTCCCCATATGCGAAAGGCCGGCGGCGGCTCCATAGTCAACATCTCGTCTCAGTTCGGCGTAGTGGGCACGGACATTGCCGACCCGGCGTACGTCGCCTCCAAGGGAGCGGTAACCCTCTTCACAAAGGCGCTGGCCGTGAAGTACGCCATGGAGAATATCCGGGTCAATTCGTTGCACCCGGGGCCTATCAAGACACCGGCCAACGACAACCTGTCCGACCCGGAGCGCCTCAGCCGGGTGCTGCCCCTGGTGCCCATGGGACGCGTCGGCGAAGTGGAGGAAGTGGCATATGCCGCCCTCTACCTGGCTTCCGACGAGTCGTCCTTCGTCACCGGGGCCCAGCTGCTGGTGGACGGCGGATGGACGGCGATATAGGATTATCCACACGAGCTAACACAGGAGGGGAAAATGAGAGTAGCGGGTAAAGTTGCCCTGGTGTCCGGCGGAGCACGCGGGCTCGGCGAAGCACAGGCAAAGCTGCTGGCCGCGGAAGGCGCAAAGGTCGCCATTGGGGACGTGCTGGAGGAAGAAGGCAGGAAGGTGGAAGCTGAGATCAACGAGCTTGGCGGGGAGGCGTTCTTCATGCCGCTGGACGTCACCCAGGCAGACCAGTGGAACGCAATCATAGACGAGACCGTATCGCGCTTTGGCAAGCTCGACGTCCTGGTCAACAACGCGGGCATCGGAGGGCGCGGCGGGCTTGAGGACATGACCGAGGAGGAATGGGACGAGGTGATGGCGGTGAACGCCAAGGGCGTATTCCTCGGCACCAAGCTGGCTATGCCGGAGATACTGAAAGCGGGCAACGGCTCCATCGTCAACATATCGTCGCAGATGGGGATAGTGGGCAGCGACACCAGCAACCCCGCTTACCAGGCGTCCAAGGCGGCGGTGCACGTCTTCACCAAGTCCATCGCTCTGCGCTACGCCACACAGGGCGTCCGCGTCAACTCGGTGCATCCCGGCCCCATAGACACGCCCATGCTTCAGGCCGGCTTCATAGACCCTGAGCGCATGAAGAGGGTGATGAGCAAGGTGCCCATGGGCAGAGTGGGCCAGCCCGAGGAGATAGCCTACGGGGTGCTCTTCCTATCGTCCGACGAGTCTTCCTTCATTACGGGCGCTGGCCTTGTCATAGACGGCGGGTACATAGCCCATTGATTCTAGCCGGCATCAAGGAGTTGCTTTAGCATGGCTGACCAAGAAACCGCAACGCTGCCCATTGTCTTCACAATTCATGGCTGCGACGCCTGCGTAAAGCTGTTGAACAAGTGGAACGCGGAAGGAATAGAGTACGAGGAGCGCCGCGCCGACCTCAGCCAGGAGGTCCTGGACGAAGCGCGGAAATACGGCGACGTCGTTCCTATAGTGGTCTACCCGGATGGCCGCGTGGAAGAAGGGTTCGAAGGCGGCATCGGCTGCCACATAGGCTAGCGCAGGAACGAAGAAGCCCGGCGGGTCAGGTGACTCGCTAGACCCGCTCATATGGTTCGACAAGCTCACCATGAGCGGGCTTTGGGTATCCGTTCGCCCTGAGCACCGTCGAAGGGCGCATCCCCCGGCGTGGTTCGACTATGCTCACCACGAACGGGCTTTGGGGCTCACCACGAGCGGGCTTGGTTCCCGCCCCTACTCTATGACGGTCATCGTCTCCGTGTTGGTGTAGTCGGACAGCATCTCGTAGCCGTCTTTGGTGACCAGAATGGTATCCTCTATGTGGTACCGCTCGTCGTAGGGCTCCTCCGTGCTGCCGTTCTCGATGCACAGCACCATGCCCTCTTCTATCTCCCACGGTTCGCCTGGGGCAGCCACAGGCCTCTCGTGGATGGTCACGCCTATGCTATGCCCGACCATGACGCGAGAACCCAGGCCCAAGTCCACGTGCGCCTGTATGGAAACGTCGTACAGCTCTTCTCCCGTGACCCCGGGGCGGGCCGCCTGGATGCTGCGCTGCTGCACCTCGTAGAACTTGGCGTACGTATCCTTCTGCCGCTGCGACGGCTTGCCCACCACCGCCATCCTGGCCAGGTCGGTGAAGTA
>CAYVEN010000046.1:0-11095 GCA_964450505.1 uncultured Dehalococcoidia bacterium
CCTCCAACTTGAAGGACAAACTGAAGGTTCTTGATTTTGTCAAGTCTGGTGGGCCCGGCTGGATTCGAACCAACGACCAATCGGTTATGAGCCGACCGCTCTGCCACTGAGCTACGGGCCCGTGATACGCTGGCTTTCATGATTGCTCAACCAGACGGGGCTTGTCAACGCTGAATCGCAGCGTTTGTCAAACGCATATCGCCCGGATATCCCATGCTTGTCGACGAGACCTGAAGCAGACCACCAAGGCAAACGGGGTCAGGACTCGCTGAGCTTCTCTATCACTTCCAGCGACTCTTCGGCGTGCTGCTCCATGCTTTGAGCATCCTGGACGATGTGTCTAACCACGCCCTCTTTATCTATGACAAACGTGATCCGGCTAACGCCAATGGTCTCCTCATTGAATACCCCAAAAGCCCTGGAGGCTTCGAACTTGGGGAAGTCGGACACCAAAGGGAAATCAAGTCCGCATTGCTTGGCGAAGGCGCCCTGGGACGGCGCTGCGTCTGTGCTTGCACCCAGAACCTGGGTGTCCAGCCGCTGGAAGTCCGAGAGCAGGCTCTGGAACTTCCGCAGCTCTCGCTCTCAGCCGCCGGTGAAAGCCCTGGCGTAGAAGGCTATGATGACGTTCTGCTTGCCTTTGAAGTCCGCCAGCCTGATTTCCTGACGGTCTCCGGTAGTGAACCCGACGTCCGGGGCATGGTCACCTATGTTCATACTGCACCTCGTGAGCTTTGTAGTGAGCGCTCAAGCTATATGCCGAGCTTTTCCTTGTATTCCGGGTCCCAGTAGCCGTATACACCCTTGGACACCATATCGTCAAGGTTGCTTGTTGGGATAGGACGCTTATCAACCGGGCTATCAGCGGTTACGCCATCTTCCAACAGCTTCTGGAACTCCTCCTCGGAATGGCCAAGCTCATCCACTATATAGCGGCGGTTGCCCTCGCCTAGCTTGGGTCCTGGGCCCTTTATGGAGACCGGAGTGTTGCTCAGCTTCCAGGGACGGCCCATGAGCACCCGCGTACCCAGAGTGGGATCGTCCGAGGGCACTTTCTCCAGGAAGCCGCGCTGCCAGTAATGCACATTGGTGTTCATATCGCGCGAGTCCATAACGGGCCCCGCGGGTACACCCGCATCCTGCAACTTTTCCATCACATCCCACTTGCTGTGCTTTGTAGTCCACTCTTTGATGATACCGTCAAGCTCATCGTGGTGATTCCAGCGGTTCAAGTGACCGATGTACTTGGGATCGTCCACCAGGTCTTCCCTGTCAATGGTGCGGCAAAGCGCTTCCCACTCGTGGTCGTCGCGCACGGAGAGCACGGCCCACCCATCTTCATCGGCACAGGGGTAGCAACCCTGCGGAGCGAACCAAGGGTGGCGGTTTCCTATGCGCTTGGAGCTGTCCTTGCCGTTGGCTATCCATTCCATGAGGTACTCGCTGATGTGGAACACGCCCAACTGATACATGCCGATGTCCACCCACATACCCTTCCCCGTCTTCTTGCGGTGCCTGAGCGCCATGGAGAGAGCGAACAGGCACGTCCACGAGGCCACAAAGTCCACGTAAGACTGCCCCACCTTGGATGGAATGTCTCCGTTGTATCCGGTGAGGTGGGTCAGGCCGTGAGTGGCCTCCTGGGAGGTGGCCACCGCGGGATAATCCGAGTAGGGGCCTTTGCCGTGACCGTATCCGGTGTTGGACATCATGATGATGTCGGGCTTCATCTCCTTTAGCTTGGGCCAGTCCATGCCCCAGTTGCGGGTAACCCTGGGAGTGAAGTTCTCCATGAACACATCCGCCGAGAGCACAAGCTCCTTGAGGACCTTAAGTCCTTCAGGGTTGCGCAGATCAAGTACCAGGGACTTCTTGCCGCGGTTCACCACGTGGAAAGTAGGCGTGCGATTCCAGGGGTCGGCGCCGGGGTCGTTCTCGGGATAGGCGCCGGAAAGCATGCCGGTGCGTATAGGCTCAACGCGAGTGGGGCCCTCTATCTTGATGACCTCAGCGCCGAGATCGGCCATTACCCCTGCCGCATAGGGAAACGCGAAGATAGCGGAGGTGTCTACTACTCTGATTCCTTCCAATGGCAGTCTACCCATTCTTAGCTCCTTGGTTCTACGCGTCTGAGTGCGTCCTACTAGATGATGTTCAACTCACGGAGTCTTATCAGGTCCTCCTTGGAGTAGCCCAATGCCTGCGTATAGACCTCTTCATTGTGCTGGCCCAGAAGGGGCGCGGGCATCTTCTGCTGGAACGGGCTCTCCGATATGTGGAAAAGCCTGAACGGAATCTTGGTCTTGCCTATGACGGGGTGCTCTATATCCTGGTAGAACTCCCTGTCGGCGAGCTGGGGGCAGTCCATCAGGTCTTCCGGAGTCTGCGATATGCCGAACAGCATGCCGAACTCCTCTGACGCCGTCTTGAACATCTCTTTCATGGTGCGGTCTTTGACGGCGTCCACAAGGATGGAATCGAACTCTTCACCGTGGTCCAGACGCTGGACAGGGTTGGCGAACCGAGCCTCCGCCAGCTCAGGCTTGCCATAGAACCGCACCTGGTCGTCCCAGGTGGCCCTAGCGCCGGTCTGGCTCACAAAGTAGCCATCTTTGCAGGGCATGATCTGGGTGTACATGGTGCCCTTGGGATTGCGACGCCCCTGTACCGCTCCGCTGAAAGAGAACAGAGGCTGATTCATCACCAGGGACGCGTTCACTGTCTCTTGCGCGGAGACGTCTACGTGCTGGCTTTCACCATCGAAGTCCCTGGCAAAAAGGGCGAACCCGGTGGCTATGGCTCCATTGAGCCCGGCCTCGTACTGTGACTGGAAGCCGCCGTGCTTCAGGGGCTCCCTGTCCTTGGTGCCACTGAAGGCCATGATGCCGCCCATGGCGTACGCCACTATATCCTCGCTCTTGTAGTCGCGGTACGGACCAGACTGACCGAATCCAGTTATAGAAGTCATGATGACCTTGGGGTTTACCTTCTCCAGCTCCTGGAAACCCAGCCCCAGAGACTCCAAATAGCCGGGCTGGTAGTTTTCGATTACTACGTCCACCCCCGCCACCAGTCTCTTGAGCAGCCTGGCCCCGGAGGATGTCTCCAGATTAAGGGTAATGCCCCTTTTGTTGTTGTTGAGCACAATGTGTATGAGACTCTTTTCCGGGTTAGGGTCATCGTTGAAAAACGGGCCGATTGACCTCAGCAACTCGCCTCCCGGGGGCTCGACCTTTATCACATCGGCGCCAAAGTCGGCGAGCAGCTTGGCGCAGTAAGACCCCGAGATTCCCTGGCTGATATCCAGAATCTTGATGTCGTCCAGAGCGGCAGGTAACATAAACAGGCACCCCCTGTCATGGGATTGATGCGTCGCCTGCGCCATCAGGCGCGCTGATTGAAGATACGGCCATCCAGTCCAACCAGGCTTGCTTCGCTGGGTTACTATATCCAACGGCCAGTGAATTGACAAGCATGGTCATTGACCGCACTGGCCGATAGTCGTATGGTGCAGCTAACGACGACTTCCCTACCAAGGAGTAGGTTCAACTTGCCCGACGACTCCACTGACAGGCCGCAGATACCCGAACGTCCTCCTGCAGCACAGGGCATAGACAAGACCGTTCCGAAAAGCTCCCAACGCCGACCAGCACGCTACGGGAAAGACCTGACCAAGGGAAGCATACCCCGCAACCTCTGGTGGCTGGCCTGGCCTCAGATGGTGGAAAACGTCCTCAACGTTGTAGACCAACTGGCGGATCTGGTTTGGGCGGGATTCATCAGCGCCAGCGCCATTGCCGGGGTGGGCATAGGGCAAAGCTACAAGATGCTTGTAATGACGGGACGGTTGGGGCTGGACACCGCCATGCGAGCCACGGTGTCCAGAGCCATTGGCGCGGTAAACCCGGCGCTGGCCAACCACTATGCTCTACAGGGATTCACTCTCAGCGCGGGCTACTCTCTAATCATGGTGCTGATTGGGGTGTTTCTCACCGTCCCTCTGATGCGGGTGCTGGGTCTCAGCGAGGATATCATCGATGCCGGATCGCTCTATCTCAGGATCCAGTTCATAGGAACCGGCGCCATGGCGTTCCGACAGACCAGCGGTTCCGCGCTGGTGGCCTCCGGGGACGCCATAACGCCAATGAAGGCGACTATGCTGACCAGGGCTACCCACATAGGCCTGACTCCATTTCTCATCTTCGGGTGGCTGGGTCTTCCCGAAATGGGAATCGCCGGCGCGGCCATGGCCGACGTACTGGCACAAAGCCTGGGCACAGCCTGGAACCTCAACGTGCTGTTCCGAGGCTCCTCCCGCCTCCACCTTTCGCTGAAAGGCTACCGGGTCGACTTTCCCGTCCTGGGGCGGCTGATCAGGATAGGAGCGCCCGCGTCCGTAACGGGAATGGAACGGTCGATAGCTCAGCTGGTAGTGGTGGGTCTGGCAGCCCAGTTCGGCACATTTGCCGTGGCCGCATTTTCACTGGGGCGGCGCACTGAGAATCTGGCGCACCTGGGCAGCGGAGGCCTGGGGCGGGCTTCCGGCGTGCTTGTGGGCCAGAACCTGGGAGCGGGCAAGCCGGAAAGGGCCAGAATGACGGTGAATTGGGCGCTGTTCTTTGTCTTCACCATTGGCATGGCCTTGACAGTGCTGCTTTTTGCTATGGCGCCACTCCTGGTCAAACTGTTCACCCGCGATGCAGAGCTTGTAGCTCTGGCAACCACCTGGCTGCGCATCCAGGCATTGAGCCTGGTTTTCCTTGGCGCGGGACAGGTCTTGGGACAGTCGTTCAACACGGCCGGGGATACCATGGCTCCAATGCTGGTCACTCTGCTCAGCATGTGGGTGCTGGAGATTCCCCTGGCCCTGATGCTGACCGGCACAACCCACACCTTTGGCCTGTTCGGGATGTCCTTTACCCTGCCGGTGCTGGCTCATCTCAACGAGTTCGGCATAGCTTGGGCGATTGTAATCGCCATGGTGGCCCGGTTTGCACTGTATGTGCCGTATTTCATGGCAGGCCGCTGGCTGCGAGTCAAGGTAACGTAGCGTCCTAGCCAACCATGGGGCAATGCTATAAACTAAGATGTACCCCAGCGGGGGTAGCTCAGTGGTAGAGCCCCTGCCTTCCAAGCAGGCTGTCGCGGGTTCGAGTCCCGTCCCCCGCTCCATCCGTTAAGGGTAACGTTTGAGGACAGGGACATACTTGGACCAGTCAGCCAGCTCAGCTACTACCGTCGATAGAAAAACATCCCCCGGCATGGGTCGTGTCTTGAAGCCTCTTCTCAAGGGTGCAAGGCCGTTGAGGCTGTTGAGCTCTTTCGTCCACGGCTTGTATACCAACAGGCTTATGGTTCAGATCAAGCAGGACCGGCTTCCCCAACACGTAGCCATGATCCTAGACGGCAACAGGCGCTTTGCCAGGATGCAGGGGTTAATCGACGTTGCAGAAGGTCACCGCATCGGCGCCGACAAGGCAGCCGAGGTGATCCAGTGGTGCGACGAATTGCGGATACCCGTGGTCACCCTGTGGGGGCTGTCCACCGACAACCTGAAACGCACCCCGGAGGAGCTTGATAAGCTGTTCACCCTGGTTGGGGCCAAATTGGACCAGTGGCTGGTTGACCCTGAGAGCAGACCCACCAAGCGGCAGGTCAACGTGATTGGGCGCGCCGACGGTCTAAGTGAAGAGCTGCGCGATAAGATCAAGCGGGTGGAGGAGATGACTGCGTCCGCGGGGCCGTGGCAGTTGAACATAGCCATTGGCTACGGTGGCCGTGACGAGATACTGGACGCACTGAGGAGGCTGCTGCTGACCCGGAGTGAGAACGGAGCCTCTCTATCGGAGGTGGCGGAGGACCTATCGGTTGAAGAGGTGCGGCAGCACCTCTACGCGCCGCACGTGCCTGAACCCGACCTCATCATCAGGACAAGCGGAGAAACCCGCTTGAGCGGCTTCCTGCTCTGGCAGAGCGTATACAGCGAGCTGTACTTCTGCGACGCCTTCTGGCCCGCCTTCCGGAAGCTAGATTTTCTCAGAGCCTTGAGGAGCTACCAGGGAAGACAGCGCCGCTACGGGTCTTGACCTCAAGCAGGCCCTAACCTCCAATGTACCTGGGCACGCCGAGGCCAAAATCGTTGGTGCTATCCAGCACCGCCATTGTCTGATGCACGTCCTGCACCACGTCCACGATGAATCCTTCCTGGCGTATGCCGTCCTCCAGCCCAAAGTTGGTCATCACCGCTATGGCGTAGGGCCTGCTGCCCAGGTAAACGATTCCGGTATCGCAGCGGACCCGTTCCATGCCGCCCGGCTTGTTGGCGACTACCAGGTTGGAGGGCACCGCCCGGTTCAACGGCGCGGACTTGGGCTTGCTCAGGATGTGCAACACTTGCTCAGCCACTTTGGGAGAGGGCTTGCCCTGATGCAGCATCTCCATCATGGCAACGAGCTCGTTGGGGGTTGATACGTTCTCATCGCCTCTGTGTATGGCCTCGCTGTCCATCATCTTGCGCCTGAGCTTTGTCGCGGTAAGCCCCATATCCCGCAGCAGCGCGTTGGTCTCCTCCATGCCCGCCCAGTCGATGCAGAGATTGGTTGCCGTGTTGTCCGAGACGATGATCATCAGGATAGCTATGTCCAGCACGGATACATCAGGCTCGTTTTCCATATATTGGAGCACTCCACTGCCCGCTCCACGCTTTTCGGGGGTTATCCTGACGCGCTCGGCGAGGTCTATCTCGCCAGCTTCGGCGCGGCTCAACAGCCGTGTCAGGATATGTATCTTGATGGAGGACGCGGTGGGAAACTCGTCTCCGCCATGCACCGACACGCCTTCGCCGCGGGTCAGGTCTTTCACGGAAACTCCGGCTACTCCCGCAAAGCCGTCGATCTTGCGGGTAAGCCGCTCCTCCAGACGTTGCCATAGTCGCTTATTGCTCATTTTTTCCTCCTAGCGTCGATATTCGACAGGGGTGATTCCGGGAATTGTTTCAGACGTTATGTCAAGCTCCAAAGCTAAAACGAACCAACTTTTTTATGGGGTATGAGAAACAAATCCGATCCTTCGGCAGGCTCATGACAGGATGTCGTAGATGATACGGTCAGTTTTCGTAATACAGGGATGGCGCGTAACTTCATCATGGGTGCATGTTAGCAGTACAGCGGCTGATGGGGAATAGGGAGACGGCAAGGGTGTATCTGGTAGAAGACTTCTCACTGAAATACCCTTCATTTGCGCTTTGACCTTGACGGTTGGCTTGGTTTAAGCTTTGCGGAAGCAGGACAGTGAGCCTCGCTTTCGTGGATTGGAAGACCCTGATCCAGTAGTACCTTGCACTGGGGCTAGTTCTGCTTACAGCTGCCTGATAAGGCGAGCGCCGCTGGTAAACATGACCTCACGCACACTCAACATTGAGGAAGGATTCTCGACGAACTCGGCTCCTTGGAACCTTGGCATTTCATCCGTTCTGCACATAAACGACAGAGCCGGGCGGTTCGGAGGGACGGAGCAGTACATTGGCAGCCTCACGGAGGCGCTGGCCAGCCAAAACGTTACGTCTCATCTGGCATATGGCGTACTTACGGGAGACGCCCCTGACGGGCCTCAATTGCACCATGTTGCAGGCTTGAACGACCGGAGCGGCAAGAGCCTAGACGGGGCCGGGTTGGCCAGGCTTGTCGAAGAGTTAGAGCCGGATCTGGTCTACGTGCACAACATCTTTAGCGATGAGGTCATCCAGATAATCAGTTCACAGCCTAGAGACCACCTGGTGTTCTGGTATGTCCACGACCACTTCCTGACCTGTCTAACAGAACTGCGGACGCTGCGCAGCAACTCCGACCGATTAGCCGTTTGTGAAGCACTCCTCTCAGAAGACTGCTTTGCCAGTATGGCCAGTGGTTCTTGCGTTCACAGATCCACGCTCCGGGACGTCGATGTATTAGACCTAGCTGCTAGACAGAGGCTTCTCAATGCTCTTGAGTCGGTAGACGCAGTAGTGGTGGTCAGCGAGTATATGCGCGGCACACTTCTCATGCATCTTCCGGAACTCGCCGAGTCCCTTCACGTGCTTCCCCGGCAGATAGCGTACAAACTCTCAGGGGTTAGTCACCGACCTGACGATCAAGTGGTGTTGGCCTTTGCCGGGCGCATCACGGAGGAGAAGGGGTTGAACTGTGCGATTGAGGCGGCAGGCCTGCTCCGGCTGGACCGTCCTGTCCGCTTTTTGATCGCCGGGCCCATAGAAGATGCGTCCTACTGGAATAGCACCAGGGAGTTGATGGACCGGGCCGTGGCCGAATCCCCAGGACTCCAATTCGAATACCTAGGCCACTTAACTCCCGACGAGATGGCGCGGATGTACCAGTCCGCACACATTGCGGTTGTCCCCTCGTTGTGGGCTGAGCCGCTTGGAGTGATTCCGGCTGAGGCGGTAATGCATGGAGCCGCCGTGGTGGCTTCCGACGTGGGCGGGCTATCCACCTGGTTCCCGGACGGCTGCACCGGACTATTAGTCAGGCCGGGTGACCCGCGGGACCTGGCTGATGCAATAACGGAGTTGATGGAAAACGACATGAAGCGCCAGCGCCTTGTGACCGCCGGCGTGCAGCACGTTCGCTGCAATTTCAACACCAAACTTCATCTAGAGGCTCTGGGCAAACTCATGGAAAAGCACGTCCGGAGAGAAAGCTTGAAGGCTAGGTTAGCGTGATGGAATCAAGATGAGGATTAGCGTCATAGGACTGGGATACGTCGGCTCCGTGGCGGCGGCCGGCCTGGCTTCCGCTGGGCATGACGTTTTGGGTGTCGACAATAACCATGAGAGGATCGACGGGTTTCGCCGCGGGGCTCTTCCCTTTTATGAACCGGACCTGTCACGCCTTATTGAGCAGGAGACCAGCAGGGGCAAACTCAGGTTTCTTCATATTGATGAAGTATCGGAGACGCTGGGTGAAGTAGTCATCATCGCCACCGGCACTCCCTCGGCTGAGGCGGGCATGGCCGATCTCAGTCAAGTACGCTCCGCTATAGAGTGGGTCTCCAGGAGACAGCCCGCCGGGGGTGTTGTGGTAATGAAAAGCACCATACCACCCGGAAGCGGGATACGGCTCTGGGAATCGATGTTGAGAGACGCCTCACTGCACTACATATCCAACCCGGAATTTTTGCGTGAAGGCCAGGCCGTGAAGGACTGGTTTAACCCGGACAGGATAGTGATTGGCGGAAACGATGATGAAGCGATAGAAACCGCCAAGGCCTTGTATAAGACTTTTAAGGCACCCGTTGTGGTCACGGACATAACCTCTGCTGAGATGATCAAGTACGCTGCCAACGCGTTCCTAGCCACAAGAATCTCTTTCATCAACGAGATAGCTACCCTGTGTGATAGGCTCTATGCCTCCGTGGATGACGTTAGGAGGGGCATATCGTTGGACGAGCGGATAGGCGCCCATTTCCTGCAGCCGGGTGTGGGGTATGGAGGCTCCTGTTTTCCCAAGGACGTGCGCGCGCTAGACCACCTTGCACTGACCTCCGGTCATCAAATGGACTTGCTACGCTCAGTGATCACTGTCAACAATCGACAGCGGCTACTCCCACTCTTCGCCTTACGCGAATGGTTCGATCATCTCTCCGGAGTCACTGTGGCTGTGCTTGGGCTTGCTTTCAAACCAAACACGGATGATGTGCGGGAAGCGCCCGCTTTGGACTTGATCCGCATATTGGTGGACGAGGGTGTTCAGGTGAGAGGATACGACCCTAGAGCTTTGTCTGCCGCCAAAAGCGTATTGCCGGCGAGGGTGGAGTTGTTTGATGACCTCATGAGCTGCATAGACGGAGCGCAGGCCATTGTTCTTATGACGGAGTGGCCAGAGATTGTGGAAGCGGATTGGAAAGAGGTAGCCGGACTTACCAGGCCACCTCACTTTCTGTTTGATGGACGAAATGCCCTTGACCATGTCCGGATGCAGCACTACGGATTTCGCTATTTCGGTGTAGGCAGGCCTAGGCCAAGCGCCTACGCAGCCCTTTGAACGTGGAATCAGAGGGCGCGCTCTCATTTGGATGCCCTTAGGCGGCCTACGCTACTCCAGCGCGCTGACTCTCCCGCTCACGCCTCTGCAAGGAGCAACAACGATACGGCAGATGCTTCAACCGAGGCAGGAGGGGATGGTAATATGCTGAGGCCTGTGTAAAGCATGGCGAGTTCCGATTCCGGTGGGAGGTGTAATGAAATGGAAGTTTATTCAGTGAATGCCTACCCGGTGGCGTTCAGCGTAGACTATCCCGAAGTTCCCAGGAATAGGTTGACCGCTCTCTTCAGGCTGATCCTGGCCATCCCCATAATAGTAGTTATCGCTCTGGTAAGCGGGTACTCCGCAAGCGGCGACCCGGATACAGATAGGGCACTGGCTCCTCTGTTCCCAGGCGGCGTACTATGGGCTGCCGTGGTTCTGATGCTCTTGTTCAGGAGGAAGTATCCGCGCTGGTGGTTCGACTGGAACCTGGAGCTGCAGAGATTCGGCGCAAGGGTGGGCGCGTACTTGCTCCTTTTGCGTGACGAGTACCCCTCCACGGACGAGGAGCAATCCGTTCACCTGGATATACCGTATCCCGACGCGGAGGAGCAGTTGAACAGGTTCCTGCCCATGGTCAAGTGGCTGCTGGCCATCCCTCATTACATAGTTCTGGCCATCCTGGGCGTGGTTGCGCTCATCGTCACGGTCATTGCCTGGCTATCGATACTGATAACCGGAAGGTATCCCCTAAGTATGTTTGCCTTTGTTGTCGGAGTATCGCGGTGGAGCTATAGAGTCGCGGCCTATGCCTTCCTTCTGACCACGGACAGGTATCCCCCGTTCAGACTAGGTGAGTAGCCCGAAAGGGATTAGAAGGGAAGCCTGCGTCCTTCCTCTCGGAGGCTTTTCCGTAGCTGCGGGGCGTCCGGCATCACTTTCGACACCAAGCCCCAGAAGTCCTTCGAATGGTTGGGGTGAGTCAGATGCGCCAGCTCATGTACGACCAGGTACTCGATGAGGGCAGGCTTCAGCATGACGGCACGCCAGTTGAAACGCAGCGTGCCATCCGGCGC
>CAYVEN010000046.1:11195-15820 GCA_964450505.1 uncultured Dehalococcoidia bacterium
TCGATTGGGAAGCGTGCTTCAGTATCCAGGGCGCCCGTTTCCGCACGATGGCCTGCAGCTCGCTGTCGGAGGTGGTCATTGGCGCCAAGACACGTACGCCACCATCACTGAGGATTATCTGGACCGTCTTCTTGCGCCGTTTGCTACGGCGGACCTGGTAGTCGATAGTTGTGTCGCCGAAGCGGATGTTGTTGTGTTTGGTTATTGCCGGCTCCTACGTTGAACCAACTCTAATGCTGACTCCCAAGATTGGTCAGTGGCGTGAATCATACCATGGAGCGGATCGTAGTCTTCGGCTCCGGCTGGGGGGGACAGTCGGCAAACGGGCAAGCAGGCCAGGGCAACCACGAGGGTTGCCCCTACGATGTCCCCGCCGCGCCTCCCCTGGATGCCCACTCCCGTGTCGGGGCACGAGGACAAGCCTTCGCGGGCAAGACGAAAAGGGCCGCCTATAAACTACCATGTAGGGGGTGTTCCGATTACCCTCGCGAAGGCGCCAAACACAGCGCCGACCACTGCTCCTATGGCAGCCCCGATGAAGGCGCCGACCATAGACCCCAATGCGAATCCAATGATCGCGCCGAGGATGGCTCCAACCAAAGCTCCAAATTTGGCATCGCCAGAGTTTGTGTGTTTGAGCAAGATGTTCTCCTTTCGCAAGCCCCGGCTTGATCAGCGAGTATGGATGTTTCGCAGTCGTTGCATCAACGGTCTTGTGAGCCGCGGCCCCACATGGGGTGTCGGAAGGAGGGGTTGGCGTCGCGGTGCCAGGAGCGCTGGATGGGCTCGGCGGCTACGGCATCCGTGGCCTCTCCCGGCGGCGGAGCGGACTGCCTGCGCACCGGCCAGCTTGTGGTCAGCCCGTTCAGATGGCGCGCCAGGTCGAGCAGCGCGGCCAGGTTGTGCACCGGAAGCAGGTCGTCGACGTATGGGGCGGCGGCAAGCATACCCTGGGTCAGTGGCTCGTAGTCCTCGGCTCCGGCCAGCGGGTTGAGCCATATGAGGCGACGGCAGCTTCTCTGCAGGCGGGCCATCTCCTCGCTGAGCGCCTCCGGCTCACCCCTGTCCCAGCCGTCGGACACGATGAGCACGATAGACCCCCAGCCCAGCGTCCGGCGCGCCCATCTGAAGTTGAACTCCCTGAGCGCCGCCCCGATGCGAGTCCCGCCAGACCAGTCGGGCACCGCTTTGGAGACATCGCTGACGGCTTGGTCTATGTCACGCTGGCCGAGCTGCTTGGTGATGCGGGTCAGACGCGTGGCGAAGAGGAAGGCCTCAACCTGGCTCTCCAGCCCGGCGTAGAGGCTGTGGATGAAGTGAAGAAGCATGCGGGTGTAACGCTCCATTGAGCCACTGACGTCGCAGATGACCACCAGCCTGCGGGGTTTCTCCTTGCGCCGCCGCGTCCTCAGATGCACCAGTTCGCCGCCGTACTGCGCGCTGTCCCGCAGCGTACGCCGCACGTCCAGGGCGGACCCCCTACCCCGTTCCTTGCGACGGGTTAGCCTCAGGCCGGGACTCCAGCGGAGCAAGGCCATCAACTGCCTGGCCTGCAGCGTCTCCTCCGGCGTGAACTCGGCGAAGTCCTTCTCCCGAAGCACCTCCCGCGCGCTGAAGGTACGCGTCAGGTCGATGCGGTCGTACTGCTCATCCGGGTCCTGAGGCTGCAAGCCGGAGCCGTCGGTGGACTGCCCCGGCGGAGGCGGGCCTGCCTCCACCCTGCGATAGCGGCGTTGCTCACCCATGGAGCGGAGGTCAAGCGACGACATACGGTCTTTGCGCTGGCGCCAGAAGACATCGAACGCTTCATCGAATAGCGGGAGGTCGTCTTTGCGGTGAACGAGGAGGGTGCGTAGAGCCGACCGCACGTCGACGCGGCGCGTCATGCCGATGTCCTGCAGCACGTGGACGGCGTCGACCATGCGACCCTGGTGAACGTTGAGGCCGAGACGCCGGAGAAGGTGGCCGAATAGCAGGAGGTTGTGGAGGATGTGGCCTGTTTCGCCGCTAGCCACGCCTGCCACCGCGCCGCGTCCCGCGATGCAAAGCCCGGTTGAGCAGAGCGCGGGTCTGCTCTCCCCTGACCATCTGCACGTCCTCACGGTACTTGAGCATGACGCCCAGCGTATCGTCGATGACCGAAGGGCTGAGCTTGTTTTCGTTCAGGCTGACCAGCGCCGCCGTCCAGTCGAGGGTCTCAGCTACGCCGGGAACCTTGTAAAGCTCGGTTGCCCGCAACTCCTGCACGAAGGAGGTTACCTGCGTAGCCAGAGCCTGGCTTGCCGCCGGGACCTTGCTGCGCACGATCTGCATCTCTTTGTCGAGGTCGGGGTAGTCGATCCAGTAGTAGAGACAGCGGCGTTTCAGAGCGTCGTGGATCTCACGCGTCCGGTTCGAGGTTATGACCACGACCGGCGGCTCATCCGCCTTGTACGTACCAACCTCCGGAATGGTGATCTGGAAGTCGGACAGCATCTCAAGAAGGTAGCCCTCGAACTCTTCGTCGGCGCGGTCAAGCTCGTCTATGAGCAGAACCGTTGGGCCCGCGCCTTCGAGCGCCTGGAGAAGGGGACGCTTGATGAGGAACTCCTCGCTGAACAGCTCCCGCTCGGCGTCCTTGCGGTCGACGCCGCCAGACGCTTCCAAGAGCCGGATGTGCAGCAACTGGCGCCCGTAGTTCCACTCGTAGACCGCCTGGCTTACGTCCAGCCCCTCGTAGCATTGCAGCCTTATCAGGCGCGCGCCAAGCGCGGAGGAGAGCGCCTTTGCCACCTCCGTCTTGCCAACGCCCGCCTCCCCTTCCAGGAACAAGGGACGCTTGAGCTGCAAGGCGAGGTAGATTGACATAGCCAGAGCCCGGTCGGCGACGTACAGCTCGTTGCGAAGCGCGGCCTGCAGTTCGTCGACCGAGGCCGGAATGGAAGCGACGGGAGCTTGCTCCAAGTTCTGCGTCCTCCTGGTTTCTACGAATGATCTGAATAAAAGTCTAACGTCACTCCCGAGAAGTCAGGAGTCCGCACCCACACCACCTGGATTCCCGTCTACACGGGAATGACGGTGATGATGTCCTCAGGCGAGATGATCACGTTTTCGACTTGTTCAGAGGTTCCTGCGCCTATCCCGCTCGCGACACGGCGATACCGAGGGCGCGGCGCAAGTAGACCTCCGCCATCGCCTTCCTGTACTCGTCCGAGGCGAATATGTCGCTCATGGGATCGCCGGTGAGGTCGCCCGCCAGGGCAGCTGCAGCTGCGTCCAGCGCGCCATCGCTCAGGTCAGACCCGACCAGCGCCGCCTCAACGGACGATGCCCTGGTCGGCGTTGTCTCCACGCCGCCCACGACCACGCTGGCCGAGGTGCAGGTTCCACCCTGCGCCGCGATGATGACCGCCGCGCCAACGACCGCGTAGCGAGAGGCGGGATGAGGGAACTTGAGGTATGCCGAGCCCGCGCCGGAAGGAAGGAAGGGAACCGATACGCCTGTCAGTATCTCGTGCTCCTCCAGGACGTTCTCCAGCAGACCCGTAGGGAAGTCCGACGCCGCTATGCTGCGCTGACCGCTGGGGCCAGCCACGTTATAGGTCGCGCCCAGGGCGGCGAGGGCAGTCGGCGGGTCGGAAGCCGGGTCGCCGTGGGATACGTTTCCGCCGATGGTGCCGCGGTTGCGCACCGCGGGGTCTCCCACGACCCCGGTAGCCTCCGCCAGCAGCGGCGCATGCTGCTTAACGAGGTCGTTGGACGCGATCTCCGCGAAGGTGGTCAGCGCCCCGATGGACAGCGCATCGCCGACGACTGTGACGCCCTTGAGCGTAGCTATGTGGCCGATGTCCACCAATGCGGCGGGCGCGGCCAGTCGCAGCTTCATCATTGGGATCAGGCTGTGGCCACCGGCCAGCACCTTTGCGCCTTCGTTGGCGGCGAGCAACTGCACCGCTTCGGATACAGAGGCGGCTCGATGGTAAGTCGTATTAGCTGGATACATGACTGACCTCCGTTCTAGGCGTCCTGGATAGCCCGCCACACCTTTTCGGGCGTGAGCGGCATGTCGATGCGGTTAATTCCCAAGGGCCTGAGGGCGTCCATCACGGCGTTGTAGACCGTAGGCGTGGACGCGATGGTCCCGGCCTCTCCCACGCCCTTCACACCCAGCGGGTGGTGCGGCGACGGCGTGGTGTTGGACTGCACCTCGATGTCCGGCAGGCCGTCGGCGCGCGGCAGGGCGTAGTCCAGCATCGACCCCGTGAGGAGCTGGCCGTCTTCATCGTAGACGGCGCCCTCCCAGAGCACCGGCCCCACTCCCTGAGCGACACCGCCGTGCACCTGGCCTTCGACGATCATGGGGTTTATCTGCACACCGCAGTCGTCGACGGCGTAGTACTTCTGCAGGTCGATCTGGCCGGTGGCCGGGTCAACCTCAACGACCGCCAGGTGCGCGCCGAAGGGGTAGGTGAAGTTGGGCGGGTCGTAGAACGCGCTCGCCTCCAGGCCGGGCTCCATGCCCTCCGGCATGTCCCAGGCCACGTTGGCCATGAGCGCGATGTCCTGTATGGTCTTGTGCTGGTCGGGCGACCCTTTGACAAAGAAGCGTCCGTCCTCGTACTCGATGTCCTCGGCGGCGGCTTCCA
>CAYVEN010000047.1:0-5220 GCA_964450505.1 uncultured Dehalococcoidia bacterium
ATATGGGGCGTTCTGGTCATGTGGATGTGCGCCGGATTCACCATGCTGGAGTCCGGCTCGGTGCGCACCAAGAACGCGTCCATGATCTGTCTGAAGAACATCGGACTCTACTCCATCGCCGGCCTTGCCTACTTCTTCATCGGATACAACCTCATGTACGGCGAGAACCTGGGAGGCGTGATTGGTACGCCCGGATTCATGTACCTGCCGTCTGGCGATGAGCTGAACCTGCTGGATGGACAGGATGGCGCGTTGGCGGCGGTGCTGGAGGACGGCGCCGGATATTCCGTCATGTCGGACTGGTTCTTCCAGATGGTTTTCGTTGCCACAGCGGCCTCAATAGTCTCAGGCGCTCTGGCCGAGCGGGTCAAGATGTGGTCGTTCTTTCTCTTCACGCTGCTGCTTACGGCCATCATCTACCCCGTCGTCGGTGCGTGGACGTGGGGAGGCGGATGGCTCGCCGAGCTGGGTTTCACGGACTTTGCGGGTTCAACCATAGTCCACAGCACCGGAGGCTGGGCTGCGCTCGCGGGGATACTGGTCCTTGGGCCCAGGCTGGGCAAGTTCCGCCGTGACGGAACGGTCAGGGCAACACCGCCCTCGAACATCCTGGTTGTGACGCTGGGCGTCCTCATCCTATGGTTTGGATGGTTCGGGTTCAACGGCGGTTCCCAGCTGGCGCTTGGTAGCGCCTTGGACGCGGTGGCCATGAGCATAGTGCTGGTCAACACTAACCTGGCGGCGGCGGCCGGTGTCATAACGGCCCTGGCCATTTCGCGGCCGCTTCTTGGACGCATCGACCTGTTCGCCGGCCTTAACGGCGCAATTGCTGGTCTCGTCTCAATCACGGCGGCCCCTTATATCGCCGAGCCTGTCATCGGCATACCCGGCCACCTCTGGGCAGTGATAATTGGTGCCGTCGGCGGCGCTGTGTGTGTTGCTGGGCTGAAGTTACTGGAGCAAGTCAAGCTCGACGACGTGGTCGGTGCGGTGCCCGCCCACCTGTTCGCCGGCGTATGGGGCACGCTGGCCGCCAGCATAGCCGGAGGAGCCGAGATTCACATACAGCTACTGGGTGTGCTGGCGATAGGAGCATTCGTGTTCGCGGTCTCGTGGGTACTCTGGCAGCTGATTGAGCGGACTGTGGGCGTGAGGGTTTCACGCGATGTCGAGCGCCTGGGGCAGGACGCCGGGGAGCTGGGAATGGAATCGTACCCAGAGTTCGTGCTCATGCCCGATTCTGACCTTGACGACGAGTGATCTTCCACACCTGACGAGGGCGGGCTCTTATCAAGAGGGCTGCCCAGTTTCTGACTAAACGGGTGACGGCTGTAACTCCAAAAATTACAGCCGCCACCCTATTGACAAGCCTGACAGTATAATGTTAGTATCCTTTATTGGGTCTGCGCATGATCCATAAATCCCTTCTTGAAATCCACGGAATCCATCGGTTTATAGGCCTCTTTCTCTCTTTTTGAGAGCAACGGGGTCTTTTTGTCTTTGTTAAGGAGAGTGAAGCCACATGGTTGATTTGGCCTCTGTTCCCACAGTTTCCCTTGCGCCGGCGCAGAAGTCTTATGCCCACACCCCTCAGGTCTTGGATGTACCCAACCTCATCCAGGTCCAGATTGAATCATTCAACTGGTTCAGGGGAGAGGGCCTAAGGGAGCTGTTCAGAGAAGTTTCCCCTATTCAGGACTTTACCGGGGGACGCTTCGAGCTCGACTTTATCGACCACGAGTTCCAAGATCCAAAGTACTCTGAGCAGGAATGCCGCCAGCGAGAGATTACCTACTCCGCTCCCATGTACGTCACTGCCAGGCTGACGGTGAAGGACACTGATGAGAAAAAGGAGCAGAAGCTCTTCCTGGGCGACATCCCAGTAATGACTTCCAACGGCACCTTTGTCATCAATGGTGCGGAGCGCGTTGTGGTGAGCCAGTTGGTGCGCTCTCCGGGCGTCTACTTCACTACGGAGGAGGATGCCGCCACCGGGCGCATCCTGGCCATGGCGAAGTTTGTTCCCTACCGCGGCGCCTGGCTTGAGTTCGAGACCAGCAACAAAGACGTTGTATCGGTCAAGGTGGACCGCAAACGGAAGATACCGGTGACCACACTTCTCAGGGCTATAGGCCTTTCCACTGACAAAGAGCTGCTTGAAACCTTCAAGAGTGTGGATGACCATCCGGACCACCGCTTCATCCAAACCACGTTGGACCGCGACAGCAGTGTCAAAAGCAAGGAAGAAGCGCTTCTGGAATTCTACAAGCATCTCAGACCCGGGGAGCCCCCCAGTTTGGAGAATGCCCAAAATCTGCTGGACAACCTCTTCTTCAACCCCCGCCGTTATGATCTGGGGAAAGTAGGGCGGTACAAGCTGAACCGGCGTTTGGATTTGGATATACCCCTAGACAAGAGAACTCTGACCAGGGAGGACATCATCTCCGTTGTGCGCACTATGTTGCAGATCAACAACGGCCGTCAGCACGTAGATGACATAGACCACTTGGGAAACAGGCGCGTTCGGGCCGTAGGCGAGCTCATACAGAACCAGCTTCGCGTTGGACTGGTGCGCATGGAGCGCGTGGTCAAGGAACGGATGACTATCAACGATCCTGAGCAGGCCACACCAAGCGCACTGGTGAACGTACGGCCCATTGTTGCCGCTATTAGAGAGTTCTTTGGCGGCTCCCAGCTTTCGCAGTTTATGGACCAGACCAACCCTCTCGCTGAGCTGACACACAAAAGACGTCTCTCCGCACTGGGGCCCGGCGGCCTCTCGCGGGAGCGGGCCGGATTCGACGTGCGTGACGTGCACCATTCCCACTATGGCCGCATCTGTCCCATAGAGACTCCAGAAGGTCCCAACATAGGATTGCTGGGCTCTCTAGCCACCTATGCCAAGACCAACGAATTTGGTTTCATAGAGACGCCATACCGAAAGGTGTTCCATGAAATACCCAGCAACTCGGACGGCCTTGCAAGGCATATTGTCAGGGAGGACATCAAAGGTGAAGACGGCAAGGTCATAGTGAGAGCCGGTCGCGCCATTACCAGGCCCGCGGCGGCAAAGCTAAAGTCCATACCAGAGCGCATGATACCTGTGCGCGCCTTTGTCTCTTTGCAAGAAGGAGAGGTCAGCTATTTGGCCGCCGACGAGGAAGAGAAGTACGTTATCGCTCAGGCCAACACTGCCCTGGACGAAAAGGGTCAGTTTGTTGAGGACAGGATTGAAATCAGGCAGGGTGAGAGGTTCGCTATGGAGCCACCGGAACAGGTGGATTACATGGACGTATCACCTATGCAGATAGTTAGTGTTTCCACCGCCCTCATTCCCTTCTTGGAACACGACGATGCAAACCGCGCCTTGATGGGCTCTAACATGCAGAGGCAGGCTGTGCCCCTGATAAAGCCGGAAGCCCCCATTGTAGGCACTGGCATGGAGAGGCGCGTCGCCGCCGACTCAGGCCAAGTTGTGCTCGCTAGCTGCAACGGCATAGTGACCTCCGTCTCCGGCGACCGCATTGTGGTAACGGACGCAGAAGGCAAAGAACATGCCCACCCGCTTTATAAGTTCGTACGCAGCAATCAAGGCACCTGCATGTCTCAACGTCCCATCGTCAATAAGGGCGACGTTGTCCGTGTAGGTGACCCCCTGGCGGACAGCTCCTCTACTGAGCACGGCGATCTGGCGCTGGGGCAAAACGTGCTGGTCGCGTTTATGAGCTGGGAAGGTTACAACTACGAAGACGCCATTATCATCAGCGAACGGCTTCTTGAAGAGGACAAGTTCACCTCCATCCATATCGAAAAGTATGAGGCTGAGGCTAGGGACACCAAGCTTGGTCCGGAGGAGATAACCCGGGACATTCCAAACGTGGGTGAAGATAGCCTGCGTAACCTGGATGAAGAAGGCGTCGTGCTTGTAGGAGCGGAAGTCGACCCGGGGGATATCCTGGTTGGGAAGATAACTCCGAAGGGCGAGACGGAACTCACTGCCGAAGAAAAGCTGCTGCGCGCTATCTTTGGAGAGAAAGCTCGCGATGTCAAGGACAACTCCCTGCGCGTTCCCCACGGCGAGCGAGGCAAGGTCATCGACGTCAAGGTGCTTACAAGAGAGAATAAGGATGAGCTGCCGCCCAGCGTCAACAAGCTGGTCAGGGTTTGGGTGGCTCAGACCCGCAAGGTCGCCGCGGGCGACAAGATGGCGGGCCGCCATGGCAACAAGGGAGTCATCTCGCGGATTCTGCCGGTTGAAGATATGCCGTTTCTACCGGACGGCACACCCGTGGACATTATCCTAAATCCCATTGGCGTTCCGTCCAGAATGAACCTTGGCCAGGTGTTGGAGACGCATCTGGGCTGGGCGGCTAAGACCCTCAATTTCTCGGCGGTAACCCCGGTTTTCGACGGTGCGCAAGACGCCAGGATTCAAGACGCTCTGGCCCGGGCTTGGTTCTTCCAACGCTCCGGCGCCGTCTCCAGCAACGGGTACAGTGGAAACGGCAGTTCAAACGGGGCAACGGCAGACGCCAAGCTGCAAGACTGGCTTGGCAAACGCGGCTATGACGCCAATGACCTGTTCAATGAAGAAAAGGCGGGAATAGCTGCTGAAGCATGCCTCAGGCTTTGGCTCAAAGAAGAGATGGGTGTGGACGCTTCCCAAATGGGGCATGAGGAGCTTGTGGCTCGCGTGCGCGCTCTCAGCATAGAGGGCACAAAGGTGCCGCCTATCTTCGGCAAATCAGTGCTCTTCGATGGGCGCAGTGGTGAGCCTTTCGACCATCCGGTGACGGTTGGTTACATCTACATGATGAAACTCATTCACCTTGTGGAAGATAAGATCCACGCCAGGTCCACCGGCCCGTATTCCCTGATCACGCAGCAACCTTTGGGCGGAAAAGCCCAGTTTGGCGGCCAGCGATTCGGCGAGATGGAGGTGTGGGCCCTGGAAGCTTACAGTGCCGCACACAACCTCCAGGAGATACTTACCGTCAAGTCGGACGACGTGGTTGGCCGCGTCAAGACCTACGAATCCATAGTCAAAGGGGAAGACATAGTACAGCCCGGTGTGCCCGAATCTTTCCACGTCCTGCTCAAAGAGTTGCAGAGCTTGGGTCTATCCGTAGAGCTTCTCAGCGGCGCTGAAGAAGGGCTCGGTTGGCCTTCCGACGCGGATGAGAGTGTCGGTTTTCAATTTGAGCCTTCTTCCGTAGGCCA
>CAYVEN010000047.1:5320-15355 GCA_964450505.1 uncultured Dehalococcoidia bacterium
GACAACGCTTCCTCGGAAGAAACCGAGCAGTCTGAACAAGAGGCTCCCTCGGAAGAGGGTGAGTCCCAGGAAGATGGCGTAGCTAAAGAAGATGCCGGAGATGCCTAAGGGCAGGGTCTGGAAGCACTAGAGCCCATTACATCAAGGAGACTGGAAAGCATGGTACAAAGTGCCGGTTTCAATTCCATTAGAATCTCGCTAGCTTCACCTGACCAGGTGATGAGTTGGTCGTACGGAGAAGTGACCAAGCCGGAGACAATCAATTACAGGACCCTCCGGCCTGAGAAAGACGGCCTCTTTGACGAAAGGATATTTGGACCAACCAAGGATTGGGAGTGCTTCTGCGGCAAGTACAAGAAGATCCGCTACAAGGGCGTCATTTGCGATAGATGCGGAGTTGAGGTTACCCGCGCCAAGGTTCGCCGTGAGCGTATGGGACACATCAAACTCGCCGCGCCCGTAGCGCACATCTGGTTCTCCAAGAGTACGTCCAGCCGTCTTGGTCTGCTCCTGGACCTCTCCCCCAGAAATATGGAGCGCGTCCTTTACTTTGCGCAGTACGTTGTTGTCTCCGTGGATGAAGAGGCGCGTGAGCGATTGCTGGAGCAGCTCAAAGCTGACAAAGACGCCGAAGTGGAGAAGATTGAAAAGGCGAGAGACGAGGAGGTTGCGGCTGCTCAGGCGTCCGTAGAAGGGCAGAAAGAGGATCAGTCCGAAGGAGCGGCTGCATCCGAAGAGGCAGAGACCGAACCCCCCGCGGACAAAGCTGAGCGGAGGTTCCAGAGCGCCAAGGAGCGTATCCAGGACGAGTTTCAGACCAGGATAGACGACCTGGAAGACCTCAGGCAGTTGCAGCTTCTCACCGAGAACAGATACAGAGAGATGCGAGAGCAGTTCGCAGACGTTTTTGATGCGGGTATGGGTGCAGAGGCTATCCTCAAGATCCTGCAGGCTCTTGATTTGGATGTGCTCAATGAGTCCTTGCAAAACGAGGTGCGCTCCACCGCCGGCCAGCGCCGAAAGAAGGCTATCAAACGCCTGCGCGTTGTAGAGGCGTTCCGCAAGAGCGAAAACAAGGTGGATTGGATGATCCTTACCGTCCTGCCGGTGCTTCCCCCCGACCTGCGACCAATGGTCCAGTTGGACGGCGGACGGTTCGCCACCAGTGATCTGAACGATCTCTACAGGCGTGTTATCAACCGGAACAACCGTCTGCGAAGATTGTTGGACCTGGGCGCTCCGGAGATTATTGTAAGAAATGAAAAGCGAATGCTTCAGGAGGCCGTGGACGCCCTTATAGACAACGGGAGACGCGGCCGCGCCATATCCGGCAGCCACAACCATAAGCTCAAGTCGCTGTCAGACCTATTGCGAGGTAAGCAGGGCAGGTTCAGGCAGAACCTTCTGGGCAAACGCGTGGATTACAGCGGACGCTCCGTCATTGTGGTTGGCCCAGAGTTGCAGATGCATCAGTGCGGCCTGCCAAAGAGGATGGCTTTGGAGTTGTTCAAGCCGTTTGTAATGAACCGCCTTGTGCTGGAGGGCCATGCCCACAATATCAAGAGCGCCAAGCGCATGGTGGAGCGCGTCAGACCTGAGGTCTGGGATATTCTGGAAGATGTAATCAAGGACCGGCCCGTATTGCTGAACCGCGCGCCCACGCTGCATCGCCTGGGTATTCAAGCCTTCCAGCCCGTTCTCATTGAAGGGAGCGCAATTGAGATACATCCGCTGGTCTGCACCGCGTTCAACGCGGACTTTGACGGCGACCAGATGGCCGTCCACGTTCCCCTTTCCAGGGAAGCAGTGCGTGAAGCTCAGCACATTATGATGAGCAGTAAGAACATGCTCTCGCCCCGCTCCGGCGAACCCATAGTCTCACCCACTCTGGACATAGTGCTGGGTTGCTACTATCTGACCCAGATAGAGCCAAATGGCACGGGAGGAGAAAAGAGGTATCACTCTAGGGAAGAGGCAAGGCTGGCCTACGACCATGGCCTGGTTGGTCTCAGAGAAGAGATTAGCATGAAAGATCCGGAGGTTGAAGGCGGCTGGGTCAAGACTTCTAGCGGCCGTATTATTTTCAACGAGATCCTGCCGGAGGAGATAGGTTTCAAGAACCATATAATGGATTCCAAGGGGTTAAGCAACCTTGTTGCTGAGTGCTATCAAAACTTGGGCAATGATAGAACTGCGCCCATTCTGGATTCAATCAAGCGCTTGGGCTTCCATTACGCTACGCAATCCGGAGCTACCATAGCCATCAGCGACATAGAGGTTCCCGCCAAGAAACAGGAGCTCATAGAAGCCGCCGACCAGCAGGTCGAGGAGTTGGAAGATCAGTACCTTGCCGGACTCATCACAGAGGACGAACGATACAACAAAGCGGTATCCATCTGGACGAAAGCAAGCGATCAGATGACCGACCTGATAAGCGAGGTCCTGCCCACCTACGGCGGCATTTACATGATGGCCGACTCAGGAGCAAAGGGTAACCTGGCTCAGATCAAGCAAATGGCCGGCATGCGTGGCCTTATGAGCAATCCCAGAGGCAGAATCATAGATTTGCCTATCAAGTCCAGCTTCCGGGATGGACTGAGCGTGCGAGAGTACTTCATATCCACCCACGGCGCCCGCAAAGGCCTAACCGATACGGCTCTACGGACAGCCGAAAGCGGCTACCTGACGCGCAGGCTAATAGATATTGCCCAGGAAGTGATCATACTGGAAGAGGATTGCGATACCACCGAAGGCATATGGCTTGAGGCAGAACCAGACAACACAATGGCCCCGCCTTTGAGAAATCGATTGGTTGGTAGGTACACCGCTGCTCCTATTGCCGATGCCGATACCGGTGAAGTAATCATGGACTTCAACGTTCAATTGGACGAGGAAAACGTCCAGGCTGTAGTAGACGCGTCCAAGGGGCGGGTTCGCGTACGCTCGCCGCTGACCTGTGACTCTAGGCGCGGCCTCTGCCGGTTATGCTATGGACGGAGCCCCGCCACCGGCAAAGAGGTGCTCCTTGGCGAGGCCGTAGGCATCTTAGCGGCGCAGAGCATCGGCGAGCCAGGTACCCAGCTCACCATGCGCACCTTCCACACCGGCGGTGTCGCCGGTATTGACATCACCAGCGGTCTGCCCAAAGTGGAGGAGCTCTTTGAAGCTCGCTCACCCAGGGGTATGGCTCTCCTTTCCGAAATAGATGGCAAAGTGGAGGTGGATGAAGACCTTGAAGGCAGGCGCATTCGCGTGGTGAATTCAGAGGAGTTTCAGGAGGAGTTCTCTCCACCCAGGGGATATATCCCGGTCGTAGAGAACGGCGACTGGATACAAGCTGGCTCGCCTTTAGCGCGCCCCAAGAGAGGAGAAGAGACCTCGGAGAAAGATGCCTCGGCAGAGGTGATGTTGGCCAGCATTTCCGGTCGCGTCTCCCTTAGCAAGAGGAGCAAGAAAATCACCATCGCTTGGGAAGAGCATGAGCAGCGAGAGTACCTTGTGCCGCACTCGGCGCATCTCATTGTGCAGGACGGCCAGGAGGTGCATGCCGGGGAACCGTTGACCTCTGGCCCCTTCAACCCCCAGGACATCCTCCGCATCCTGGGCAAGGACGCCACCCAGCGTCACTTGGTCTCAGAAGTGCAGGCTGTTTACAGAACTCAAGGAATCACCATCGATGACAGGCATATCGAGATCATCGTCCGGCAGATGCTTCGCAAAGTGAGAGTGGACGCTCCCGGAGACACGGAGCTCTTGCCCGGTGAGATGGTAGACCGGTTTGCCTTTGAGGACATAAATGCAAAAGTGCTAGCGGAAGGCGGAGAGCCGGCTACGGCCAGCACCGTTCTGCTCGGGGTGACCCGCGCCTCGTTGAACACGGAGAGCTTCTTGGCGGCGGCTTCATTCCAGGAGACGGCCCGCGTGTTGACTGAAGCCGCGGTTCATGGCACCACAGACCCGTTGCTCGGTCTTAAAGAGAACGTCATTATTGGACGCCTCATTCCGGCAAGGATGGATTCATCGGAAGAGGGCCGCGAACGGCTTGGGCTTCCGCTGGTTGCTGAAGAACATCCCATGTTGCACGTTGTTGGAGATGATTCCCAAAACGGAGATGGCCTGAGCCCAGAGGACTTCGGCATGACGTTGGAATTAGGCGGCCAGGAAATAGGCGACGGCTTTGAGATTGAGTTGGGCGGAGGCGATGCGGAAGAGGAGACGCCCACGTCTGACGAATAGAGCCTTTAGCTCATCAGTGAGTTGAAGTTACAAGAGGGAGGCCATCCTCAGGGGCGGCCTCCCTCTTGTATACGCCACAAAGCATTGTTGACTAGCTATTTTTTCTGTTGCCCGGATTGCGAATGCGCACCACCAGTGTTTGCCATAAACGGTTCAGCATGCTCAGTTCCGCGCCCTCAATGGGACGCTCACCGTAGCGGTTCTCTACGTAGTCCTTTGTTATGGTTTGCAAAGCCTCTCTGTCATCAACCAGTCGCTTCTCCAACTCGGGCAGATAGTCATAAGGGGTCTGGCTTTCCTCCTTGGGGAACCCGGCGTGTCTCGCTTCGTAGAGAAGGCTGCTGTACAGCTGCCTAATTTCCATGTCGCCTTGGTAGCTAGGTTCGTGAGAGGTTTGGAGCAGGGGCACCTTGCGGCGCAAAGCCCTTCCCTTCTGTCTGAACCACAGCGCGAACATGATCAGTCCTGTAAGAATGTCGCGTATAGCGTTTGACCACGTTCCAATGGATTCGTTGACTTCAGGTACGCTCTCGCCGACAGCTAAGCCGGAGCGCCGTCTGAGCACCAGCCTCGCCAGCAAGTAGACCAGGGCGCTCAGCACCAATACAAGCGCCGTCCACTTTACTATCGTAGCCCATACCGGCGTACCGGCGGCTGGGTCTCCCTCCTCCGGGATCCTTCTCAAGGCGCTGAAGTCGGGCAGCTCCAGCGTGGGTACGGTTCCCCCTCCAAACAGGCTGACCACCCATTGCACGGCAAAGACCATGCCGGCGGCTAGAAAGGCAATTGGCAGCAGTATTACGTAGACCACCAAACCCATCAGATAAGCGGCGAATGATAAGACGTTTAACAGGGGCTGCCAAACATCTAGGGACAGCAATCCTGCCAGTATCCATCCCAACAGCAGCATCCCTCCCGCAACACCCAGAAGCACCACGGACCACTGCGTTATGAAGCTCTGTTGTAAGCCTTCATGCCTTGCCAGGTCTGCCCTAGCCCGCATGATGTGGCTTAGCGCCAAAGCAGAAACGCCCGACAAGAAGAAGACAGACGCAATGGCAACTGCCTGGGTTCTCGTCGCTCCGAATTCTGTACCGGATCGCAACGCCGTTTCCCAGACCAGCAGGCCAAGGACAATTGCCGTCAGGCCCACCTTGAAGGAGGAGAGGACCTGTTCTCTGTCCAATCCTTCTTGGGCAATTCTGAAACCTCTCCACCACAGATAAGCTCCACCTAGAAGGGTCACCTGGAGGCCTGTGGGGATGCCCCCCACTAGGCTCTCGCGTGCGAAACCCAACCAGCCCGGGTCCAGCAGGCCGTAGCCTCCGCCGTTTTCCAGTCTTGCCACTGCTCCCAGAAGCACCACTACCAGAAGGCTGGCCGTTAGACGAGTCTTGCCCGAGCCCCATTTCTGTTGCCCTATGATCTGCACCCCGTAATAGCTTGCCCAGAGGATGAAGAAGATAGAAAAGGGAGTGAACGGCATCTCGCCAACGCTAAAGCTATCCCACTGGCCCACCCATATCATCCAAAGGTAAAACCACATGGCTTCCATGAGAAAAGTGGACCAGAGCAGCGCGCTTGATGAGCTCACCCAGGTTAGAACTCCGGCTAGGGTTCCTTGTTTTGGCAGCGACAAGTTGGTCACTGGATCACTATCTCCTCTAGACTTTGCCATTCCGTGGTATTGGCCACCGTGTACCTGGCGATTCCCTCCCTGGCGTAATCCACGGCTTCACCGCCTACGTGTATCAGGGCGGTGGTCCAGCCGGCCTTGCGCATCCTCATTAGCGTATTGATTGTCGCTTGGTCCGGAATGGCGGTGGCCACGAGGATGGTGGTGCTCCAGGGCAAGCTGCGGCTCTTTTCCTCTATCAGGTTGGCCAGCGGCGTAGATTCTTCAGGATGGACGTGGGCCATCACTTCCAGCACCTGCGACAGCTGGTCCGGATGGCGTGCCGGAGGCACCTCCATGTTTTGCCTGGAATCGCGAGAGGTCTGGTTTACGTACACCCCTGCCGGGATACGCCTGCTCAAAGCGTAGTTGACCAGGGCTGTTACCGTAAGCACGCCCAGCTCCAAAAGGTGAGGGCGGCTGCCTTGCAGAGGTGGTTCTATGGTTCGCGTCCCCAAGAAAACGGCGAAGTTGGGAGTTGTGGAAGCCTCGAAGATGCGCGTCTGGAGCATACCGGTATGTGCCGTGGCTTTCCAGTGTATGTGACGCAGTGCGTCTCCGCTGAGGTATCTCCTGCTGCCCATTGGCCGTGTGACGTCGTCAAGAAACCTGCGCTTGACCCGCACGTCGCCATACGGTTCCAGGGACGGCAGCGACGACACCCTGAGGGGCAAGATTCGTGGATAGACGGTAAGCGTCTGGTCTTTTTCCTGGCGCATCTCGCGGGTGTGCATGCCGAACAGATCGCCGGAACGAATTCGCGTTGGGCCGATGAAGAAGTGGCCTCTGTTTGGGCACCGTATGTCGTAAGTGCGCGTAGTGCGGTGGTACCAGCTCATAGAGAGAACGCTAGTCAGCGCCATCCGGGTGGGATCAGTGGACGCTATGACCCGTCCCTGCCTCGCCGAGACCTCTTTTGGCAGCTCGTCGTTGATCTGAATCCAGGGCAGGGGCAGGAACTTATTGTTTGTGGTCTGGGTGGTTAGCTGAACGTCTTCACCGGAGAACACGCGGTTGGCGTTCAGTTGATGCTTGTACTCAACACCCTGAAGGCTATAGTCGGCCCACCACTTGGAAATCAGAACAAAGAGCAGCAGGAGCGTTCCCACCAGCAGCAAAGAGAGCGAGTTGATGACAATGCTAACAATTACAACTACTACGGCGGAAAAGACCCAGAACCCACCCATCTCCCCTAAACGTGCCGGAAACCCGCAACGCCCATCTCGTCTTCTACGGGCACAGGCACCGAGTTGACCACCTCCCGTATGATGTCGCCCGGTGTATGGCCGCGGACGTGGCCCTGTACCTTGGGGATGATGCGATGCGTCAGTACGTAAGGCGCCAGCGCTTTGACGTCGTCCGGTATGACAAAGGAACGGCCCCTTATTGCTGCCAGCCCCTGCGATGTTCTATACAAGGCCAGCATGGCGCGCGGGCTGGCTCCCAGGTCAACCCATGGATGCGAACGGGTGGCGTGGACTATGGAGACTAGGTACTCTTCAACCGGCGGGGCCACGTGTACCTTGCGCACCAACCGCTGTAGCTCCACAAGCTCAGCGCTGTCCACCACGGGTTCAAGGTCTTCAAGAGGGTCGTCTTCCTTGAATCTACGCAGTATAAGCAGGTCCTCTTCTTGAGATGGATAGCCCAGGCTAACCTGGAGGAGGAACCTGTCCAGCTGCGCCTCAGGTAGGGGGAAGGTGCCCTCCAACTCTATGGGGTTCTGGGTGGCAATGGTGAGAAACGGCTTGGCCAGCGTCATTGTTTCGCCTTCCACCGTGATTTGACGCTCCTGCATTGCTTCTAGGAGCGCCGACTGCGTACGCGGTGTGGCGCGGTTTATCTCGTCTACCAGCAGGACTTGGGACATTATCGGTCCAGAGCGAAACTCGAAGGCTGAGGTCTGCTGGTTGAAGACATAGGTGCCCGTTATATCGGTCGGCAGCAGATCGGGCGTACCCTGAACGCGGCGGAAAGTACATCCCAAGGAGCGTGCTATACACTTGGCCAGCACGGTTTTGCCGGTGCCGGGTACATCCTGTATGAGCAGGTGCCCTTCACAAAGTACGGCCTCCAGCACCAGCGCCACCACGTCTCCCTTGCCAACCAGCACCTTTTCTATGTTTTCCTGGAGCCTGGCCGCTGTTTCGGCTATGCGGACTACATCTTCTGATTGCATGGCTCTCCGGAGTTCCCCCCAATGCTCTCCCGGTCAATAGCGGGTCTAGTTTAACAGCTTTCTCCGCTCAGCGTATCTTTCACACGCATATGTGTCTAATACCGTACGCAAGGTGCTATACTACCAGCGTATTTTCCTGATTTCCTCAACTAACCTGATTATGTTCAAGCATGCGGTTTGCTCCTGATAGTGTCACCGGAAAGCGGCTGCGCAAGCATGGCATCGCCTCTGCGGCTTTGGCCAGGACTAGAGTTCTGGCCTTGTCACGGCCTGCTCTGAGGGGATTCACCATACCGTTGCCTCTTGTGCGCCCGGTTATTCTTATTGGCAAGAAGTACCTGGACAGACAGCTGGATGGCGAGTTGGCCGATAACGAGGCGCTGGCTCCTTTGGCGCGCCAGTATTGCTACGCCCATCAGAGGCTTCAGTGGGGATTTTTCCCCTACGTCTGGCGCCATCTTGTTTCCAAGCTCTTTTCAAGACGAGTGCCTGTTAACCGTCGTCAAGTGGAACGCGAGGCTTACCAGACCATGCGCCGCGTGCACGACTACTATGTGTCGCAGAGCGGAGCTGTCTATGGAAGCTCTGAACAAGAGGAGAGCTACGCTGAACCCAGTGGAGAGTATTGACTATGAGTGGCGACAAAGTTTATCCAATAGATCTTAGGGGCAAGCATGGCGTTGTCTTCGGTGTGGCCAATAATCGAAGCATCGCCTGGTCCATAGCGGAAGCGCTGCACGATGCAGGGGCCACGCTGGCGTTGGTCTACCAAAACGAGCGACTGAAGAGCCGCGTCGCCGGTTTAGTGGAAGGCTGGGATGACGCTGCCCTTTTGGAATGCGACGTGACCAACGACGACCAGATAGAGGCTGTCTTCACCCAGCTGAGCAACCGCTATGATTCGCTCTCATTTGTGGTGCACAGCGTGGCATTTGCTAACCGCGAAGACCTGGAAGGCGATTTCTCTAAGACCTCCCGTGATGGGTTCAGGACCGCCCTTGATGTCAGCGCCTACTCGTTGCTGCCCATCGCCCGCTATGCGGCTCCTCTGATGAAGGAAGGCGGCAGCATCATCACCGTCACGTTCCACGCCTCGGAAAAGGTCTACCCTGGCTACAACGTCATGGGCACCGCCAAGGCCGCCCTGGAAAACGAGGTGCGCCAGCTTGCCTCCGAGCTTGGCCCAAGCGATATTCGCGTCAATGCCGTGTCGCCCGGCCCCCTCGATACCCTGGCCGCCAGGGGTATCCGTGGCTTTCTGGACATGAAGCGTGTTCATGAGCAGCGGGCTCCCCTGCGGCGCAACGTCACACGGGAAGAGGTTGGCAAGGCGTCGCTCTTTCTTTGCAGCGACCTTGCCAGCGGCGTTACTGGCGCTGTCCTTCCGGTGGACGGCGGCTACCACATCATGGGCGTCTGACCACTGCTAAGTAGCGTTGCATGAAACTGCCGTTTCTTACGATACGCCTCGACTCCACTGCTCCTCCCGCAGACGCCAGTGCCTCCGCTGATTGACTTTCACGTAGAGATGCCCCCCACCATCCCCATCTTGACGCAACCGTGATAAACTGTGCCTCGGATAAGTCCCCTGCATACTCACTGCTCAGGAGGTACACATGACAGGCAAGACTCGCATTGAACGGGACTCCATGGGAGAGATGGAGGTCCCTGAAGACGCTTACTACGGCGCATCCACGCAGCGCGCCGTTCTCAACTTCCCCATCTCCAACCTGCGGTTCTCCCGCAACTTCAACCGGGGCCTGGCCCAGATCAAGCAGGCCGCAGCACAGGTCAACATGGAGCTTGACCTGCTCGACAAGGACACCGGCGACATCATCGTCAAGGCTGCGCAGGACGTCATCGACGGCAAGCTGGAAGACCACTTCGTCGTCGATATCTTCCAGACCGGCTCCGGCACCTCCACCAACATGAACGCCAACGAGGT
>CAYVEN010000048.1:0-10607 GCA_964450505.1 uncultured Dehalococcoidia bacterium
GATCCGTTGTTCCTTGCCGATGTGGATGAGGTTATGGAAGATTTCAAGCACGCCGACGCTGAATCATGGCGCATGATTGACGAAATGGATGAACGGCGAGGCCGGTGAGCAGTCATTATAATTAAGTGGAGAGATGAACTTGCGTAATGAGTTCACAGCCATCATAGAGCGCGACGGCGAATGGTACATAGCCTATTGTCCCGAAGTGCCCGGGCCAACGGGCAGGGGCTCACAAAGAAGGAGTGCCTGGAAAGCCTGCGGCAAGCTATTCTGCTGATCTTAGAAGACAGACGTGAAGATGGTTTGAAAGGAGTGCCCGCCAACGCTGTAAGAGAAGTTGTCGTTGTGGAATGAGGCGTGAATATGTCAGCCAGGATAATCATCGAAAACTTGCGGAGGTTCAACCGTAAAGAGCGTTATTACCTGATTAGGGCCGCCTTGGGCATCTCTGAATTCAAACTAGGCGAATCCTTTAGGAAGAGGCTTGAAAATTACTTGGGTCTCCGGGTGCCAGAGGATGCCTTCGTGGCTATGGACTATCATCTCGATTGGATTTATGCCAGTCTACACCTGGCTGACAAAGGAAAGAATCTGGATAAAGCCGTCACGGATAAGCCATTTTCGCGCTACGACGAGAAAACGGGTTGTAAAGTGATTACGGCTACCCAACAAGACATAGACTTGCTGATTGCCTATGGTGGAGACAATGAGTGCCACTTGTTGCTTTTGGAGGCAAAAGGTGACGATGGATTCAACAACGCACAGTTGAAGAAAAAAGCGGATCGACTGAAAGGAATCTTTGGTGAGTGTGGCCGCAGGTGGTCAGGTGTAGAGCCACACTTTGCGCTCATTTCAAGAAAAGAACCGGATCAAAAGAAATTAACCTCTAGTGGATGGCCGAAATGGATGCGCTGTAAAGGAAAACCCGACTGGGTTAAATTGGACTGGCCTAGTAATTTGGTGTCAGTATCAAGAAGAGATAAAGAAGGCAATCGTTCATCTAAAGGCAAGCACTGGCTGCCAGAGAGGAAAATCAAGAAATAGCAGGACATCCTGCGCAATTTTGGAAGGGGTACTTCATGGTAGCCACAATCCCATTTCTTACCAGTTCTAACAACAAGGAAGAATACTAGCTGGTTTTTAGGTGTTAGGGGGCACTTGTTGCTAGGGTCATGTTCTGTTGGATAGGAACCGGCATCGCTATTTGTGTAGCTGTGTTTATGTTGGTGTTTACTTTTAGCGAGGCAGATTCAGCACCACAGGAAGCGGCTGGCGCGTCCATATCCATTGCCATAGCAGTTATCCCGTACTTGTTCACCAGGACTATAGAAGCCATACGGGATGAGTGGAACAGGAACACAACCAATCGGAGGAGATGTGGAGGATTGATGTAGAGGGAAGTCCTAGAGTGCTTTACTCATACTGTTAGACTAGGACACCGTTGTAGCATGCGATTGCCTACACTGTGAGACGTTAAGAACGACTCCAGCTTGGAAAATCGCCCGTTCCGCAACGTGAGCAGGATACAGGCCAGTGAGTCATTCTGGTACACAAGGATATAATTCCCAAAGAATAGTAAGGATTTGCTGCAACAGAGGACAAGACATGATTCGTGAAGCCATTGCGGAATTAGTCGAGGGTCGGGACCTTTCTCAGGAGGACGCCGCCCAAGTGATGAACGAGATTATGGAGGGCGAGGCCACACCCGCCCAGATCGGCGCTTTCATGACGGCGCTGCGCGTCAAAGGGGAAACCGTGGCCGAGATAACCGGCATGGCACAAACGATGCGGGCGAACTCTCTCAAGGTGCAGGCAGACGTCGGCGAAGAGAGCCTTGTCGATACTGCGGGCACTGGCGGCGACGGCCAGAACACAATGAACGTTTCCACGGCGGCGGCCGTCGTCGCGGCGGCAGCAGGCGCAAAGGTGGCCAAGCACGGAAACCGAGGCGCGTCCAGCGTCTGCGGCAGCGCCGACATACTGGAGGCGAGCGGTGTAAAGGTGGACATAGGCCCGGACGGCGTGAAGCGGTGCATTGAAGAGATAGGCATTGGGTTTATGTTCGCCCCTATATTCCACCCCGCTATGCGCCACGCCGTTGCTCCTAGACGTGAAATAGGCATACGCACCGTGTTCAATATCCTGGGCCCGCTGACCAACCCGGCCAGCGCAGGCTCGCAGGTGCTTGGCGTCGCTGACCCATCATACGGAGACAAGATGGCCAGGGTGCTGGGGCGGCTGGGAACAGAACGGGCCATGGTGGTGCACGGCGAAGACGGCATGGACGAGCTATCCATCACAGGCCCATCCCAGGTCTGGGAGCTCTCCGGCGGGCAGGTGAACTCCTACAGCGTTGCACCGGAGGATGCGGGCTTTAAGCCCGCCTCCCTAAACGACATTAGCGGCGGCAGCCTGGAACGCAACCTAGAACTGTTCAACGGCGTGCTTCAGGGCGCTCCAGGCCCTGTCCAGGACGTGGTGGTCCTCAACGCTGCCGCGACTTTGGTGGTCGCGGGCAAAGCAGACGACCTACGCAGCGGCGTTTCAATGGCACGTGAAGCGATAAACAGCGGCGCGGCAAAGGAAAAGCTAGAGGCTTTGGCCGCGCTGACCAAGGAGTTGAGTTAGATGGATCTTGCACTCAGCGGGAAAACCGCTCTTATAACCGGCGGTAGCAGGGGAATTGGACGGGCCACTGCCTTGAACCTGGCCAGGGAAGGATGCCAGGTAGGCATCTGCGCCCGCGGAGAGGAGACGCTTGCCGCGACGCTGGAAGAGCTGCGCTCCGTATCGTCGAGCGTATGGGGCGTCACCGCGGACGTAACCAGCAGGGAGGATATAGAGCGGTTCATATCGGAAGGCGCGGCGCACTTTGGCGGTTTGGATGCGCTGGTGTGCAACGTGGGCGGCATGCGCGGCAGGGGCTTGCTGGAAGCCAGTGATGAAGAGTGGAGCGAAACGCTCGACCTGAACCTGCTCCATTCGGTGCGCACAATCAGGGCTGCCGTGGGTCATATGAAGGAACGCGGCGGCTCCGTTGTAATAGTCTCGTCCATATCCGGTTGGAAGCCTGGCCCGCAGGCCCAGTACGGCACTGCCAAGGCCGCCGAGATATTTCTGGCGTCGTCGCTGGCCTGGGAACTGGCCCCGTTCGGTATACGTGTCAACGCGGTCAGCCCCGGCTCCATAATGTTTCGCGGCGGCGGTTGGGATCGGTTCAAGCAGAACTACCCCGCACAATACGACGAATGGATGAAGCGAGACCTGCCCTGGCAGCGCCTGGGCACAGACCAGGAGGTCGCCGATGTCATAGCCTTCATGTTGTCTGAGCGATCGCGCTGGATAAACGGGGCAAACATCCCGGTTGACGGCGCACAGGGCCGTCCCACAGCCCGCTGGTACGATTTCGAAGGTTAGCTATGAGTGCGGCAATACTCGATCAGATCGTAGAAAAGAAGCGCGAAAGGCTGGCTCGTCGCATGCAGGAAGAGCCACTATCTTCGCTGGAAGAGCGGGCCAGGGAGACGCCTTTGCCGTTGGACTTTTCCGTGCCTCTCCGTGGACCGGAAGTAAGGCTCATAGCCGAGACCAAGAAGGCGTCTCCCTCCAAGGGCCTGCTCCATGAGAACTACGATCCGGTGTCACTGGCGCGGACCTACGCAGAAAACGGAGCGGCTGCCGTCTCCGTGCTCACGGAGGTCGATCATTTCCAGGGCAGTTTGGCGCACCTGGAAGCGGTCAAGGATTCCGTACGAGAGGAGGGGCTGCCCGTGCTGCGCAAAGACTTCATATTTGATCCGTACCAGGTTGTGGAAGCGCGCGCCAGCGGCGCCGACGCCATTCTACTCATAGTGGCCATGCTGGATACACCGCGGATCAGGGAGCTGCTCGGTGTGGCGCAGTCGCTACAGATGCAGGCTCTGGTGGAGGTGCACTCGGAGGATGAGTTGGACATGGCGCTGGAAGCGGGCGCCGGGATCATCGGCATCAACCACCGGGACCTGAAAACCTTCCAAACGGACGTTACGTTATCGCAGAGGCTGAGGCCGCTCATTCCGGAAGGAAAGGTGGTGATTGCGGAGAGTGGCATCAGCAGCCGGGAAGACGTGATTAGACTCAAGGAGTCGCTCATAGACGCCGTACTCGTGGGCGAGGCGCTGGTCACGGCCTCCGACGTGGCGGCCAAGGTGCGGGAACTGGCCCACCCATGACCAAGATCAAGATTTGCAGTGTGCAAGAGGCGGAGCACATCCTGGCCGCCGCTGAAGCGGGCGCCAACTTTGTCGGGCTGAACTTTGTGCCCGGAGTACGCCGCCGTCTGCCGGAAGACAAGGCAAGAGAGATGGTGCAGGCATTCCGCGACAGGTACAATCGTACCGGCCCCAAGCTGGTGGGCATCTTCGTAGATCAGCCCTTGGATGAGGTTGACCGCATCCTGCAAGAGTGCGACCTGGATATGGCTCAGCTTAGCGGCCACGAGTCGTTGGAGTACGCCAAGCAGGTCTCCAGGCCGGTGATCAAGGCCGTCCACGTTCCCGCGGAGAAACCGGTGGGAGAGATCATCGCCAGCTTGAGACCGCTGCTTGCCGAACTGGATTCAGCTGGGATTTTGCCGCTCCTGCATCCTGACGTAGGCCAGGCTCTTGGCGGCACGGGCGCCACATTGGATTGGGAGATTGCCAGTTCTCTGGCGGGAGACCAGCGCTTTCTACTTGCCGGGGGCTTGGATCCGAAGAATGTGGCACAGGCTGTAAGGCAAGTGCAACCCTGGGGCGTGGACGTATCCAGCGGCGTGGAAACGGCTGGAATCAAGGACGTCGAGAAGATTGAGGCTTTTGTGCAGAGGGCAGGAGCGGCCAAGGAGTAGAGATGACTATAAAGAGTACTCTTCCCAACGAACGGGGACGATTCGGGGAATATGGCGGACGGTTTGTGCCGGAGACGCTGATGGCCGCTCTCAGCGAGTTGGAGGAGACTTACCGAACGGTAGAGAGCGACGCCTCCTTCCAAGAAGAGCTGTCGTCGCTGCTTGGGGAGTACGTGGGGCGTCCCACTCCTCTGTACCATGCCGCCAACTTGAGCCGCCGTTTGGGTGGAGCGCAGGTCTACCTGAAACGGGAGGACCTGGCTCACACCGGGGCTCATAAGATAAACAACGCCATTGGTCAGGGGTTGCTGGCAAAGCGCATCGGCAAGCGCCGCATCATTGCGGAGACGGGCGCCGGTCAACACGGCGTGGCCACCGCCACCGTCTGCGCAATGCTGGGGCTGGAATGCGTAGTATACATGGGCGAGGAGGATATCCGGCGGCAGACACCGAATGTTTACCGCATGGAGCTTCTCGGCGCAGACGTACGGCCGGTTAGCAGCGGCACCAAGACTCTCAAAGACGCCATAAACGAGACGATAAGGGACTGGGTGACCAACGTGGATACCACGCATTATCTGCTAGGAAGCGCTGTGGGGCCTCATCCCTATCCCATGATAGTGCGCGACTTTCAATCGATCATAGGCAGGGAGTGTCGTCGGCAGATAATGCAAACAACGGGCCGGCTGCCGGATTACGTTGTGGCCTGCGTCGGTGGAGGCAGCAACGCCATAGGCCTGTTCCATCCGTTCTTGGATGACGCGGAGGTGAAGCTGGTGGGCGTGGAAGCCGGCGGCGAGAGCATACAGAGCGGTAGAAACGCTGCCTCCATTGTGGCAGGCAGGCCCGGGGTATTGCACGGCTCCTACTCCTACGTGCTGCAGGACGACGACGGCCAGATTATAGGGACTCACAGCGTGTCCGCAGGGCTGGACTATCCGGGCGTTGGGCCAGAGCACGCCTACTTGAAGGATACGGAGCGCGCCGCTTACGTATCAGCCACCGATGAAGAGGCGTTGCAGGCGTTTGGACTGCTATGCCGGACGGAGGGGATCATACCCGCACTTGAACCTGCTCACGCTCTGGCATACGTGGCCAAACTGGCGCCCACTTTGAGCAAAGACACCGTGGTTGTGGTTGGCCTGAGCGGCCGGGGCGATAAGGACCTGCAAACGGTACAGGCGTACACTAAGTAGCAAAGCAGGTCTCAGCTGGGATAATGCGGGCTTGACTTCGAGGGCAACTCTACCGTTGCCGCGCCCGGGGTTGTCTTTTCACCTTTTCCGTTTTCCAGCCAGACCTCGCAATCGACCAGAAACCGCGTATCCTCCTTGTACACGCTGGTAACCACTCCTTTGCAGTGCAGGGTATCGCCGGGGAAGTCCATGCCCCTGTGCTGGCAGTTGAGCTTTCTCAGCCTTCCGGAATCGCCTATCCAGTCGGTGACCAGTTGCGCCAGGAACGCATTCTTCAGGCCGCCTTGCACCACAACGCCGGGCAGTCCACGGCTCTTGGCGAACTCAGAGTCGTAGTGAATCTGGTAGAAATCGCCGGACGCTCCACAATACATCACCAGCATCTGCGTGGTGGGCTGCTTCTGCAGCGGCGGGATGCTCATCCCTTCTTCTACGTCTTCCCAGTACGGCAATTTGCTTCACTCCTATTGCTAGTAGGTAATCAGCGTCCAGCGCTGGGTGGCGACAAGCTGGCTTAGCTGGTTGGTATAGGTAAGTTCACGCGTCAGTATGACCATGGGGCCCAGCCTGCCGGTACGCTCCTTCACGTCTATCAGCGTCTCAACAACGGTGATTCGATCTCCAGCTTGCAGTGGCTCCAAATATTGCCATTCGCTTCCGCCGTCCAGCCGGTTGTTCAGCGGACTTTGCCACTGTACCGTTGGCGGGCCCGGCTGCAGCGTGCGAAGGAACGTGGGAGGAGCTATTATTCCTCCGTAGCCGGAATGCCGCGCATACGCCTCGTCGCGGTAAAGAGGATTGGGGTCTGCTATAGCGTCGGCGAAGCGTACAATGGCCCCACGCTCTACCTCGTGCGTCAGTGGTTCCGACGGCACCCCCAACGCCTCTCGTATACTGTGTGTGATCAGGGAACCTGTTTCAGACATGCTGGCGGCGATCGGTGAGGGCTTCCGCCTCCCTGAGAGGGAGGAGCTTTTCTTCTCGGTTTTCTAGCCAGTAATCGCGAGTGAGTTCCATCAGAATAAGGTCGCGTCCACTGCGGCGCACCGTGCGTACGCTGCGGAAGCCGCATCTTCGGAAGCTACTCTGCGCCCTTACGTTCCAGTCCAGGGTATGCAGGTAGAGACGTTTGAGGTCGGTGGTGCCGAATATGTGGTCTATGAGACCTACCATGGTGTGGTATCCGAAGCTCTTGTTCCAGTAGTCCCGGTTGCCTATCATGATACCGAGCTCTGCCTCTCCAAAATGGGCATTGATGTCGTAGCACATCACGTTCCCAATGTGCTTGCCGTCCAGGTCGTCTATGGCAAGCCGCAGTGACCATGGAGAAGGGTACTTAAGATCATCCTCGTAGTATCTAAGGAACTGTCTGAACGGCTGCATCAGCGGTGTGGTGGCGTCCAGTTCCGCCAACTCTTGGTCGCGGCGCCAAGCGTAGTCGTCCTCCGCATCCTCAGAGCGCTTGGGCCGCAGGACGACCTTCCCGGCGCGTATGATTTCAGGCTTCATCACTGGACCGCCCCGTCGTGGGCAATCCGAAGCGCCTTTTTCACTAGCTCCACTTCATTGGAATGGGTCATGATATTCAGGGCCTCTGCTTCCGGCCACCAGTGAACATCGTCAAATTCGGGGTCGTGGCAGGAAAAATCTCCACCGGTGGGGACCATCAGGTAGAAGTGCACCGTCTTGTGGCAGCGCACCCTGTCCTGGGTGCGTACAAACCAGTACTCTATGCTTCCCAGAGATGACCGGATTTCCACTTCCAGGCCCGTTTCTTCTCTGACCTCTCGCAGGGCTGTCTGATCCATGGATTCGCCTTTGTCGGGAGTGCCTTTGGGGAGCGCCCACAAGGGTGGCGATACCCTGTGACACAGCGCAATCTCCACGCCGCCGCAAGCCTGGCGGTAGACTACGCCTCCCGCCGAGACATGATGTTCTATGCGTCCCTTTTGTGTCATTGTACCTCCAAGGGCGGTTCCAATTCTAAGTATAGCCGGAAAGTACAGTCAAGGACGTGCATTTGAAAGGCAGGGTTGACATAGAAATAAAGCGTGGAATAATCCCCAAGGTGTCACTTGCCAATCTTCATTACCTAGAGGGTTCACCATATGACTGCTCAGACCTTTGAAGAAGCCATCGCCGAGTTCATGGAGCGCTCCAGAGAGCAATTGGAGCAGGAAGTGATGGAAAACCTGCCTCCGGCTCCACCCTCGCCGTATGAACAGTCGGGGCCTCCCTTTGAATCGCCTCTACTGCTGGACCCGAAGACCATCCATAAGTACACGCATAGCATTGGCGACGACAACCCCCTTTTCAACGACCCGGAGTATGGAAGGAGGAGTCGCTACGGGGCTCAACTGGCCCCTGGACCCATATTGGCCCTGGCGCGCTACCCATCCGCTCACGGCGCGAAGCGTCCCGAAGGGTACCCCATGGCGAACTTCATTTCGGGCACCGCCTGGGAGTTCTACGACGTACTCAGGGCAGGTTCTAGGTTTCGTTCGTCCAAGGTGACCAAGGAGTTCATCGAGAGGTCGGGCATGCAGGGGACGCTCCTCTTCCTCATATCGGAGGTGTACTACTGGGACTATCACGGCGATATGCCGGCCAAGTGCTACGGTACACAGATCATGGTGCCCCAGGAGACCATGGAGACCTCTCGCTCCATGCCAGTGGAGCGTTTGGGCGAGCACATGATGTACGAACGCAAGGCGTCGCAGTACAGTCCGGAACAGATCCAGGAGTTCTTGTCGAAAATAGAGGGGATGAAACGCCGCGGCGAGGAAAAGCTGTACTGGGAAGACATCGAGGTAGGGGATACGATCGGCCCCATGGTGCTGCCTCCCTGGACGCTGCAGGACCAGATTTGCCAGCACTCCATGCAAGCCGCCACGCAGAGCAGCGAGGACTACTTCCACGACAGCACCGCCTTCGAGCCCTTCTTCCACTACGCCAAACACGACACGGAATGGGCGCGAATCCATCCCGTGACGCGCTGGCCGCATTCCCACGGCGACGAGCACGAGGACGCCCTGCTGGCTATCTACCGGGGACAGCCCGCGCCGTTTGACTTTGGAGTCCAGCGTGTGCAGATTCCCCAGCGGCTCCTCACGGACTGGATGGGCGACGAGGGGTTCATACGACGTATGTATATAGCGATGCGCCGCCCCGTCTACTACGGAGACTTCACTGTCTACACCGGTGAAGTGATGAGGAAGTACAAAGAGGTGCAGACCGGTGCGGACGAGCCGGGTGGAGCCCCCGGCCGGCATGAGTATCATGCCGTGGGCATTCGCATTGACGGCAGCAACCAGGTCGGCGAGCCACAAGCGCCCGGTTCGGCAACGGTATATCTGCCCTCCAAGGAAGGCGGCCCGGTGAGGTTGCCGGTGCCCCATGGGGCAAAGACGCCGTACGTCAACTACAACACGTTCCGCAGGGATTGGTACTAGGAGGACGATATGCAAGACGCCCTAGCTGGACTGCGCATCATAGACAGCACAACGGCGGTGGCAATGCCAACCGCTATGCACATAATGGCCGACCTTGGCGCGGAGATTATCAAGGTGGAAAGTCACACCCTTACCCGCGACGAGACGGGGCCTTACGTGGATAATGACCCCGGTGAGGAGCCCTGGAACCGAGACGCCAGCTTCCAGCACTTGCACCGCAGCAAATACAGCCTTACCCTGAACCTGAAGACGCCGGAGGCCGTCCAGGCTTACAAAGACCTGGCCAGAGTTACGGACGTGATCGTGGAGAACAACCGCGCCGGCACCATGGAAAGGCTGGGGCTGGGCTACCAGGAAATACGCGGCATCAAACCTGACATCATCTATTTTTCAAACACCGGCTTTGGGCATACCGGGCCTTGGAGGAGATACGCGGGCATCGGCAGCATGCTGGAGTTGATCAGCGGTCTCAGCCAGTTCACCGGCTATCCGGATGAAGGCACCCCGCGCCGTGTCGGCGCCGCCTGGTTCGACCTGCACGTGGCCTGGATGGCGGTGTTCGCTATCATGTCGGCGCTTCACTACCGCAATGAGACGGGTAGGGGACAGTGGGTTGACTTTGCCATGTACCAGATAGGCGTTTCCACTCTGGGAGACGCCATTCTGGACTTCTCCATCAACGGACGTGACGGGAAGCTCATGGGCAACCGCCATCCCATACATGCTCCCCACGGTGTTTATCCCTGCCGCGGCGACGATAAGTGGATAGCCATTGGAGTAGAGTCCGACGCGCAGTGGAACTCGCTGTGCCGCTTGATGGGGAACGGGCTGGTCGACGATCCCAAGTTCGGCGACGCGCTTTCCCGCAAACACCACGAAGATGAGTTGGACGCCATGATAAGCAAGTGGACTGAGAACCAGGACGCCCAGCAAGTCATGGAGGAACTGCAGCGGAACGGCATCCCGGCATACCCCACGAAAGACACTCGCGAGCTTCTGACCGACACTCACATGGAAGCGCGCAACTTCTACGAGAGGTTTACCCATCCGCCGGATTCGGGCATTGGGAAACGGGCTTACGTGAGCCGGCCC
>CAYVEN010000048.1:10707-15114 GCA_964450505.1 uncultured Dehalococcoidia bacterium
ATGGGGCCGTTCCACCAGGATGACCCCCATCCTGAAAAGTGCCTTCTTTTCCTTTGCCTTAACTGCAACAAGCGGGGCGTTACTCTCAACTTGGAGACCGATGCGGGCCGAAGGATACTGCGCGACCTGGTAAAGACGGCGGACGTACTTCTGGAGAGCTTCACACCTGGCTATCTTGATAGCCTGGGCCTGGGCTACAACGCTCTCTCCGCGATCAATCCCGGCCTAGTGCTGACATCCGTAACGCCGTTTGGACAGACCGGCCCGTACCGCGACTACGCAGGCAACGACCTGGTATATCAGGCGGCGGGAGGCATGATGTACACCAGCGGGGCATATGATGGTGAGCCGCTCAAACACGGTCATCCGCAGAGCTTGTATTTGGGAGGAATCACCGCGGCCTATGCCACGTCGATAGCTTTGTATGCGCGCGACGCCATCGGCCACGGCCAGCACCTTGACGTATCGCTGGCGGAAACGGCGGCGGCACACCACTATCAACCGGTGATACGGTACACCTTCCTTGGCGCGGTGGACCGCAGGGCGCCAAAAGCGGATACCAACAACCTTAAGAGCACGGGCTGGCAGGGGATAGTCCCGACCGCCGACGGCTTCATCAGCCCCACATTGCGCCCACCGCGTCGGGCGCTCAGCGGCGCGGAAGCCTGGAAGGAGTACGCCAACCTCATTGGACGCCCTGAAATAGGCGACGCGCTGGCGGAGGCCAAGACCTCTGAGGAGCGGGACTCCGTTCTGATGCCCGCCTTGAAAGAGGTAGGCAAGTTTGACTACTACCACAGCATAATGTCGAACGAGTGGCTGGGAGGAGTGGTGCAGACCTCTGAGGACCTGGTGAACTGCCCTCAACTGGAAGAACGCGGATTCTGGACTGAGGTAGACCACCCGGTGATGGGAAAGGTCAAGATGCCCGGAGAACTCTTCCGTATGCCTGAGAGCCCCTGGAGCATGCGGCATCCCGCGCCCCTTCTGGGACAGCACAATGCCGCCGTATACAGTGGTGAAATGGGCTACTCCAAGGAAGACCTGATCATGCTGCGCCAGCAAGGAGCGATTTAGCAGGCTGGTTGATCGCTCAAGGGGCGAGGGACGCGGCCAGCTTACCGAAGGCGCTTCTCCAACCGTAGGTTGCGTATTCGGTCCAATCTTCCCGGTGCATACCGCTGGAGGCGAACGTCATCTTTGTGCCTTCCGGTGCGGGCTGAAACGTGACCTCACAGATCACGTCGTAAGGTTCAACGTCGGGCGTGCCTGGGAATCTGTCCGTGAAACAGATGCCTGTCATTGGGGTGGTTTCGGTGAAGGTGATCTTCTCGACCATTGACTTGTCATCGCCCTCGGAATCGTTGGGACGCATCACTATCTCAAGAAGACCGCCCACATGAAACTCAAACGCGCGGACTGTGGAGCTGATTCCCTCGGGTCCCCACCAGGACTCGATGCCCTCTTTGGTCGTCCACTTATCCCATAAGTCCTGCTGCGCCGCCGGAAACGTGAGTTCTATCAGGATTGGCCTCTTCTCATTAGGGGTGGTCATGCGTTCTCCTTCTTCATGGTGTGTACGTTAGAAGCTGAACCCCATAGGGTCGTCCTCCACGCCGATGTCGCGCAGGGCGACCTCCGCCGCCTCTTGGATGGAGTCATCGTTGGAGCTCAGGCACTTCTGCAAAGTGCGCGTGGCCAGCTGGCCTCCTATTGCGCCCATTGACTTTATGGAGGCCAACTGCACCTGGGTGTCGTGGTCCTTGATTAACTGTACCAGGTGCGGCACGGCCTCTTCTTCGGCAAGCTCTCCGAGGGCTAAGGCCGATTCATATCGAATGGCGGGGTCGTCGTCGTCAGCGGCTTTGATCAGAGTGGGACGCCATGTCCCATCGGCTGTTTTCCCCATGGCGAAAATGGCGCTGATGCGCAGTTTGGACTCCTGGCTGGCGTATGCATTCCCGATCAGCTCACGGACTTTTGGGGTGTTGAAAACCGCGGCCGCCTCCAACACGCGACGCCATACCTCCGGGTCTTCGTCCGGTTCCTCCAGTAAGCTCAAGAGCATCTCTTTGATTCGTTCCCCGTCTCTGGACAACAGCTTGCCGTCTTGCGCCAGTTCTCCGAATTTGCCCAGAGCCACGGCGGCTGAAGCTCTCACGTCCTTGTGGGAGTCCTCCTGCAGAAGAGCTATGAGCGGCTTGACCAGCTTCCTATCGTTGCTTTCCCAGAGACCGTTCACTCCCAAAGCTCGCACGGTGGGGTCTACATCGCTCAGCGAATGCTTGAAAACCGACGTGAAGTCAAGGTCGATGTTGTTTTCAGCCATTGTGACCAGACGCTCTATCAGCTTACGCCTCCGTTCCACGGGCACGGATGCCCACAGACTGTCCATGGACGATAATTCGTCATCGGTGAGGCCTGACAGCTGGGCCAAGTCGCTGTACTTGAGGGGAGTTGACTCCGCGCTGATCTGTTGAAAATAAAGCTCTAGGGTATCCGGCACAATCAGTCCTTGGCTGAAATAGAGACACTCCGGCAGTAGATGGGGGGCGTCTTAAATCTTCCTCCCAGCCATCTTGACTCGCTGCCTATGGCGGCTAGGCTGTTGAGCACGTCGTATACGTTTCCTGAAATCATGGTGTCTTTGACGCGGCCTGAGATTTCGCCGTTCTCAATTCTGTAACCCAGCAGCACGTTGGCGTTGAACTCGCCCGCCAGTACGTTGCCCTGTCCAGCGCCCAGCAGCTGCTCCACAACAATGCCGTCCTTCACGTCCTTGATCATGTCGGCGTAGGTTGCGTTGCCTTCCTCTATGACCAGTACAGTGGAGGAGGGCGACGGAAGGGTGGTAAGCCCTCGGGAACCGTTGCCGGTGCTGGTTTCTCCGGCACGCCCCGCCGTCTGCAGATCGTAGAGAAAGGTGGAAGCTACGCCTTGCTCTATGAGCGCCTTGCGACGGCTGGGCACACCCTCGTCGTCGCTGGGGCTGCTGCCTGGAACAAACGGCAAGGTGGGGTCGTCCCAAATGGAGAAGCTGTCGCTGACAATACGTTCGCCCAGACGCCCCACCAAGGGAGAGGCTCCCTGGAGCACCGTGCGTCCGCTGAACCCGGAAAGCAGCGGGCCTATCAGTGTTCCGGCTACGCCGTGAGGGGTGAATATCACCGGCAAGGAGCCGGATGGAGCGACAACCACTCTCCTCGCGTTTTCAAGCTGCTCCTTCACCGAACTCAGCACAAACGACGTATCTTTGATGGGGCTGCATGAGCTCTCTCCATCGCCCACGAAGAGCATGTCCTCGCCCTGTATCAGGGTGCCGTGGAGGTAGACGCCGTATGAGCCGGCGGTATAGGCGACCCTTCCTCCTCGTGAATTGAGGATGGTCTGGGTGCCCACAGTCTTGCCGACACGGCCTTCGCACTGTACGTCCGGATACTCCGTTCGCAGGGCGTCGATCAAGCTCTGACCCGTCTGTACCATGTCGTCTACCGGGTATGCTTCCAGAGTAGGGTCGTAAACGTCTACGGAGGGGTAGTCGGAGCCGGAGGGGAACTCCAGCTTGGCCTCCGCCCCGAAAGGGGCCACTTCCAGTGCGGCATCAATCAGCCGTTGCGGGTCGGAGAGGTCGGTGGTGGCGGCGAAACCGATGCGACCGTCCTTGATGATGCGGAGCGCCACTCCTTCCGTTTCACGGGTCTGCAACAGCTTGAGTTTGTTGGCTTCAAAGACGGCTGGCGTTTCCCGTGTGGATACGTGAAATACCTCCGCTTCTTCAGCGGACTTCAGGGCGCGCTCCAGTATCTCCTCAAGAATGATTATGCTCCTCCTACCAGGCACTTCTGAATCCGTATATGGGGGCTGCCGTTGGATACGGGGAGCGGGCTCTGGCCGCCCTTGCCGCAGCCGCCTCCCTGGTTCATGTCAAGGTCGCTGGCTACGGCGTCTAGGTTTTCCAGGGTGGTGAACAGGTTGCCGGTGAGCATGACGGGACGCAGCAGCTCCTCGACTTTGCCGTTGCGTATCATGAAAGCTTCTCCGGCGGAGAAGGTGAACATCTCCATGCTGGTCATGCCGCCGTACCAGTTACGTGCGTACACACCCTCTTTGACATCTGCCAGGAGATCATCGAAGGAGGCTTGCCCCGGTTCTATGAATGTATTGGTCATGCGCACAATCGGAGGGTGTCTGTAGTTGATGGCGCGGGCGTTGCCGGTGGGCGTTTCTCCCATTTTGGCGGCGGTCTCACGGGAGTGAAGGCGGCCAACCAGCACTCCTTCCCTTATCAGGTGAGTGCGCGTGGCTGGCGTGCCTTCGTCGTCGTATGCGTAGCTGCCACGTAGGCCCGGCACAGCTGCGCCGTCTATCACGTTGAGGTGCTTGCCTCCGAATCGCCGACCCATGTAC
>CAYVEN010000049.1:0-14439 GCA_964450505.1 uncultured Dehalococcoidia bacterium
ACCACCTGCTCGATGGGTACGTCGATCTCGGCGTCGCCGCGCACGACGCGCGCCGTCTTGGGCCGCAGTCCCATCAGCTTGCGGATGGCCTCGGAGGTCTGGCCCCTGGCCCTGGCTTCGAGGAAACGGCCAAGCAGGACAAGCGCGATGATGATGGCGGCGGTATCGAAGTAGACGGCGTGCTGCACGCCTTCCGCGGCGAAGAGGTCTGGGAACAGGGTTATGACGGCGCTGAAGGCGTAGGCTACGCCGGTGCCCAGCGCGATCAGCGTGTTCATGTTGGTCGTGCGGTGCCTGGCGGCGCTCCAAGCTCCCTTGTAGAACTGTGCCCCGGCCCAGAACTGCACCGGGGTCGCCAGCGCCCAGAGCACGTACCAGTTCTGCAGGAAGGAGGGCATCCAGGGGAACCACTCCTTGAAGCTGCCAAAGAAGATGACTATGCCAAGCCCGCCAGCGACGAGGAACCGGTTGCGCTGGTCCTTGATGAGCTTGGTGCGGGCCAGCCGTTCCCGGTCGCGCTGCTCCTCCTCCTCGCCGGCTATGCCCTCCACGGAGTATCCGGCATCTGCCACGGCGCGGTTGAAGTCGTCTAGGGTGGCGACGTCGTCCAGGTAGTGAAGGGTAGCGCGCTCCGTGGCCAGGTTGACTTCGACGGAGACCACTCCATCGACCTCTTTGAGCGCCTTTTCGACGTGGAAGACGCAGGCGGCGCAGGTCATGCCCGCTATGTTCAGGCCTATCTTCTGGCTGGGCTGGTTTTCTATGTCTTGAACGGTCAAGGTTTTACTTCTCCGAAAGGTTGTAGAGCTGTGTAAGTTCGTCGAGGACCTCCTGGTCGTGGCCGTTGCGGACGCCCTCCAGGACGTGGGTGTGCAGGTGGCCTTCCAACAGCCTGGACTCCACCTTCTGGATGGCGCGTCGCACGGCGTAGGTCTGCTTGAGGATGTCGACGCAGTACTTCTCATCCTCGATCATGCGCCGGATGCCGGCCAGGTGTCCTTCAATGTAGTTCAGCCGTTTCAGCGAGTCTTGCTTTACTTCAGGCAGCATTTGTTGTCCTCTGCGGATGAATACCCCGTCCCAGGGGGTATGGGTAGTGTAGTGGAGATGGGGGTCGGGGTCAAGGGGGTGGTCCCGTTAGGCACTACTCCAGAAAGTCACGCAGCTTCTCGGAACGAATATAGCCCCGCTCGGACAGCACTTTTTGCTCTCTAATCTTTTGCTTTATTCTGCTTACAGCTTCCTCTTGTAGCCCATGTTCTGGTCCGACCTCTTCCAAAGTGCGTCCGTCCGCCTGCTCTAACAAGTAATAGACTACACGCTTCTCACCCGGTGTCAGGCTGTCGTCGAGCAATTTAGCATCCATCTCATCGATCTCTTCTTTGGGGGATTGATTGCGGCGGGCATCCGTTGACGCCGTAATTGTATTTCCCATAGACCCCTGTCGAAGAGTTGCTGTCTGTGTGGAAGTCTTCTGTACCAGGTCGGCCTCTCTATCCTGGGCATCCAGCAGACGCATCAGCCTCTCTTCGACGTTACTAAAGACCTGTCGCCAGCCGACTGTCTGTGCCTCAAGCCGGGCAAGCTCTTCCTTCCAGCTATTGAGTTCCGCCTTCTGCCTGTTCTCCCACTCAGTGTACAGCTTGGCCTCTTGTCGTCTGCTAGAAGGACGCTGGTCATCGGCAAGAGAGTCCCTGTACTGCTCAAATCTGATGTACATGCGCTCGTCGTTTTCTATATCTACCTCCATCTCCTCTACGGAGCGGCGGAACTCAGCCTTGCGGTCGTCTACGGCCCTGCTTATGCGGCGGCGCTCCTCCTCCTGCATGTTCCTCAGAAACGGATCCTGGTCGCACATGGTCTTCAGATCCCATCTCTTCTGGGTCCACCGGGTGCTGTGTCTCTCCTCTCCCAGTAGGTTCTTGAGATGGGAGTAGTGTATTTCGAAGCAGGATAAGCACATTGGATTATAACCGTAAGGTCGTATGGGCTGAGTCTTGCATCTAGGGCAACGCGGACGGTACAGGCACATCTTGCACTCCCACGAGTTTGGGTGTACCGGCTCATCGCAAGCGTCGCACTCGTAGATTCCGAATCCGAATTCCGTCTCCTGTTTTAGGGAGTTTCCCATTTCTTGGTACGGCTTCAGGCTCCAAACTCGATCATAGTCAGGATGCAATAGTCTGCGGTGATTATCCGTGAAGTCCGTTACGAGTCCATGCGACTTGCTTTTGAACGGTCTCTGCGCCCTTCCACAGATTTGCAGCCACAAAATATCCGATTGGGTAGGTCTCAACACCACGACCTGTTTGCAATTCGGCAAATCCAAGCCCTCCGTAAGAACGGCGCAGGAGGTGAGAGGTCCGTTTTTCTCGGCTTTGAACTCTTCAAAAATCTCCGCACGTTCTTCCTCAGGAGTGGTTCCTACTACGCACTTGGACTTATAGCCCATTTCTATTAGCTTTTTCTGCACTAGTTGGGCGTGTTCTACGTTGACGCAGTAGAAGATGCTGTTTGCGCTCCCGCCGTTTTGCCGCCATATGCTGAGCGCAGTGTGAGTGGCTGAGTTCCGGCTCTGCCCGTCAGCGCCTTGGATGCCCTCTATGGTGTACTCGCCGTACGAGTTTACATTGGTGCCCACCAATAGGTCTCGTACAGGCTTAACGTCCAGAGGAAGTAAGTAATTGCCTTCTATCAGATCGTCCTTGCTCGGACCGCACTCCAGCGCTCCCCACATGTTGGCTAGTCCCTCACGTGGATTAGTCCGCTGAGGAGTTGCGGTTAGTCCGAGGCGTACTCCTGGAAACGCCAGTATGGTCTGCCCCCACGTGTTCTTAGGCGTTCCGTGATGCGCCTCGTCCAAGATTAGCAAGTCCGTGTCGGAGTAGTCCTCCCACGGGTTGCTCTTGTAGATAGCTTTCTGGATGGTGGTCGTTTCACAGCGGGTGTAGGAGAGCCACTGAGTTAGGAGATAATTCCGATGCGCTGCTACTATGACACGCCCTTTCCAGCTTCGGATTATCTCTGCGCCGAGTACGGTCTTGCCCGCTCCCGTTGGAAGCTGTCCTATGACGTTGACGCCGTTTAGCAAATGCGCCTCCAAACGCCGCTTTAGGTCACGCTGATAATCACGCAGATGTAGTACGTTCTCCAAGCTTCTCTCCATAACAATACCCTGCTAGAGCCCTTGTGATGGACAGTCCAACCAAATAGTCGTGGCCTTGGAGGAAGCACCTTTGGCTGACATGGCCAGCGGGCAACAATACGGCATCTTAGCAGATGTTGGCGAAAGAGGCGTCGCTCACTTTCTCCCTTCGGCTACGCTCAGGGTAAACTCTAGGCTCACCATGAGGGCGTCACCCATGTTTCGTAACATAAGATCCGACTCGCCAGCCTGGCTTGCGCGCATTTCGGTGTCTCCGTCTATAATGGTTTGCGTCACCGCGTCGTTCCTGAAGTCACGTGAGGAGTCAGATGACCCGCCCCGAAACGGTTCTGGTCACCGGAGCCACCGGGTACATAGGAGGAAGGTTGGTGCCCCGGCTGCTTGAAGAGGGGCACCGCGTACGTGTTCTGGTACGCAGTCAGGCCCGGGCTCTTTCCCGCTCCTGGTCCGGCCAGGTCGAGGTAGCTGTCGGAGACGTTCTCAACCCTCAATCCCTGTCGAAAGCGCTGGCTGGGGTGGACTCCGCCTACTACCTGGTTCACAGCATGTCCAAGGGTTCCAAATTCCACGAGTTGGACATCGAGGCTGCGCGTACGTTCGGTCAGGAAGCCAGGGAAGCAGGGGTGAACCGAATCATTTACCTAGGTGGCTTGGGGGATCCAAAAGCCAATCTCTCTCAGCACTTGCGCTCCCGCCAAGAGACGGGAGAAGCGCTTAGGGAGAGCGGCGTTCCTGTCACAGAGTTCCGGGCCGCCGTAGTCGTCGGGTCAGGCAGTACCTCTTTCGAGATGATTCGCTATCTTGTGGAGCGTCTGCCGGTCATGGTCTGCCCCAAATGGATTTACTCCCGCATCCAGCCCATCGCCGTCGATGACCTACTGGCGTATCTGGTTTCCACCCTGGACGTTCCGGAAAGCAATGGGCTCACCATCGAGATAGGGGGGAAGGACGTGACTACCTACAAGAGACTGATGCTTGGCTATGCCGGGGCAAGAGGTCTCAGACGACTGCTGCTTCCAGTCCCGGTCCTGACTCCTCGTCTGTCCTCTTACTGGGTGCACTGGGTGACCCCCATCCCTGCCGGTATCAGCGCAGCTCTCGTCGAGGGGCTCCGCAACGATGTCGTCGTGACCAACGCTCTCGCTGGCACTCTGTTCCCCCATATCGAACCCCAGGGTTACGCCTCGGCCATCGGCAGCGTGATAAGGGAACTCGACGAGGGAAGAATAGACACGTCGTGGAGCGATGCCACTGGCACGACCAAGGAGCTGGAGAAACCGGTCCGCTTGGAATCTCGGAAGGGGATGATTATCGAGCGCCGGCGCCGCGTGGTTACGGCTCCGGCCCAGGCTGTCTACCGGGTTTTCACCGGCATAGGAGGGGCACGCGGCTGGTACTTCGCCAACTGGACATGGCGATTGCGTGGAATGGTGGATCGCTTGCTTGGCGGCGCTGGTCTGCGGAGGGGACGTCGTCATCCCGATGACCTGCGTATCGGAGACGCCGTGGATTTCTGGCGAGTGGAGGACCTGGAAGCCGACCACTTGGTTCGACTGAGGGCCGAGATGAAGCTCCCAGGGCAGGCCTGGCTCCAATACGAGGTGTGGCAAACGCAGGATGGCGTAACCCATCTGGAGCAAATGGCGGCATTTGTACCCAGGGGATTGGCCGGCCTGGTCTATTGGTACGCGCTGTATCCCTTTCACTCCTGGATTTTTGGCGGGCTTGCAAAAGCAATCGCCCAGCGCGCTGAACAGTTGACGGCTTCTCCCGGCTGTGAGGACCCGCCCCGCTAATCCGGCCGCAGACCCCCATGGAGCAACCCCCTCTATTGACGCCTCGCGCATTAGCGGCTAGCATGTTAATCGCCATGACTAATGTGACCTTTGTTCGGACGTGCACATGTACATGTACTCACCATGTGGGGCAAAGTCGCTTGTAGTACGTGGCTGTTCAATAGCAACAAAGCCCCTCGCAAACTAAAGACCGAGGGGTTTTTTATTTGTAGGAAATACAGGAGGAAAAGAAAGATGGCTGATTACGCAAATCCGAATGTCCTGGTAGACACCGAATGGGTGGCCCAGCACGGCCAGGACGAGAACGTGCGTCTGCTGGAGGTTGACGTGGACACCACGGCGTACGACCAGGGCCACATAGAGGGCGCAGTGGGCATCAACTGGCAGTCGCAGCTGCAGGACGGCGTGCGCCGCGACCTGACGAGTAAAGAAGATTTCGAGAAGCTGATGTCGGAGTCCGGCGTAGGCAACGACACCACCGTGGTGGTCTACGGCGACAACAACAACTGGTTCGCCGCCTGGGCGTACTGGCAACTCAAGTACTACGGGCACAAGGACGCCCGCGTGATGGACGGGGGCCGCGCCAAGTGGCTCGCCGAGGGCAGGCCGACCACAACGGATGCGGTCAGCCACGCCGCCGCCAGCTACACGGCGCAGGAGCCGGACTGCTCCATCCGCGCTTTGCGCGACTACATCACGAGCAATCTGTCCGACCTGGAGCTTGTCGACGTGAGGTCTCCCGCCGAATACAGCGGTGAGCTTCTTGCGCCGGAGCACCTGCCGCAAGAAGGCGCGCAGCGCGGCGGCCACATCCCGGGCGCGGCCAATGTGCCCTGGGCCACCGCCGTAGCTGAGGACGGCACGTTCAAGTCCGCCGATGAGCTCAACGAGATATACGGCGGAAAGGGCATTAGCGGCGACAAGGAGATAGTGGCGTACTGCCGCATAGGGGAGAGGTCTTCCCACACATGGTTTGTCCTCAGCGAGCTGCTGGGCTATCCCAACGTGCGCAACTACGACGGTTCCTGGACGGAGTGGGGATCCGCCGTGGGCGTGCCGGTGGAGAAGTAGTCCACCGTTGACATAGGTAATACGCTGCAACGGAGCGCGAGTTGCGTTGCAGCGTATTCTTGGTTCCTGCAGAGGCCGCCCATGCGGTCTGCTGTAGGAATCCATGACTCTCTGTTAGGATGCAACCGGTATGGAAAACCGCTGGTCTACAGAGGACGTCAACATCCTGGACGAGCTGGACCTGCTTGTCTATCAGAGCCGCCTTATCGGGGAAGAGCCTTCGCTGGTGCTCTGGGGCGGGGGAAACACCTCCCTGAAAGTGACCAGCACGGACTTCCGGGGCCGGCAGGTCAAGGCCATGCTGGTCAAGGGGTCGGGCTCCGACATGAAGTCCGCGCTGCGAAAGGACTTCCCAGCCCTGCGCATGGACGATATCCTGCCCCTCTTCGAGCTGACGGATATGTCCGATGACGGGATGGTGGAGTACCTGTCGCATTGCGTCATGGACCCCGGTTCGCCGCGTCCTTCCATAGAAACGCTGCTCCACGGCTTCCTGCCGCAGAATAGCGTTGTCCATACGCACGCGGACGCCATCCTCTCCCTGACCAACACTCGCAACCCGCACAAGGCGCTGGCGCAAGCTTTCGGGTCGGACGTGATAGTGGTGGAGTACCAGCGGCCGGGCTTTCTCCTCTCCAAAGAGGTGGCTGCCGCTGTGTTGAAACGACCCGGAGCCAGGGGATTGGTGCTCCTCAACCATGGCCTGATCACCTGGGGATTCACTCCACAGGCCAGCTATGAGGCCCACGTGGCGCTGATTAGCGAGGCGGAACAGTTCTTGAAGGTGAGAGCGTCCGCCAAGGTACCGTTCGGCGGGGTAAAAACGCCCGCACTGGAGAAGGCGGAGCGACGACGGGTGGTCGGTATAGTGACGCCTGTGCTCAGGTTGCTGCTCAGCGCTTCCTCGGAGAAACGCATGCTGGTGCGGTTCGAAGACAGCGCGGACGTGCTCGAATTCGCTGGCTCCAAGAGAGCCGGGGGGTTCGTGGAAGCTGGCGCGGCCACGCCGGACCATATGCTGAGCACGAAGAGAAATCCGTTGCTGGTGGAGGTGTCGGACCCCTCATACGCCGGCGACGTGCAGCGCAGCCTGGAGGCGGGGGTGGAGCAGTACCGTAGGGCGTATACCGACTGGTTCAACAGTCACAAGCAGGGGCTTGTAGAGATGCGCGACCCGTACCCCAGGGTTGTCCTGGTTCCCGGCCTGGGCATGTGGGTAGCGGGCAAAGACACCAGGGGTCTGAACACCGTCTCCGACATTTACCACCACACCATCTCGATCATGGCCGGGGCCCACATGGTGGATGAGTACGTCTCGTTGCCGCCCAAGGATGCCTACGACGTGGAGTACTGGCCGTTGGAGCTATACAAGCTGAGCCTGCTGCCGCCTGAAAGAGAGATGACAAGGCGCATAGCGCTGGTGACGGGCGCGGCCAGCGGCATAGGCAAGGCCATAGCCTTTCGTCTTGCCCAGGAAGGAGCGCAGGTGTCGCTGGTGGACATAGACGCCGATGGAGTGGGCGAAGCGGTGCAGGAGATCAACGCTGAACTGGGCGAAGAGAGGTGCATCGGAGTGGCGGCGGACGTTACGGATCAAGAGCAGGTGGCCGGGGCGTTCCAGCGCACGGTGCTGGCGTTTGGAGGGCTGGATATCCTGGTCTCCAATGCCGGGATCGCGCCCGCGGGAACCCTGGACGATATGGACTTGTCCAACTGGCAAAGGAGTCTCGATGTTAACGCCACGGCGCATTTGCTCGTTTCGCAGGAAGCGGTGCGGATCATGCGCGCCCAGGGCATGGGAGGCAGCCTGATCTTTGTGGTGACAAAGAACGTTACGGCGCCGGGCGCCGGTTTTGGCGCTTACAGCGCGGCCAAGGCCGCCGAAGCGCAGCTAGCCCGGGTACTGGCCATTGAAAACGGTCGGTACGGCATCAGGAGCAACATCATAAATCCGGACTCCGTCTTCCAGGACTCCCGGCTGTGGTCGGAGGAGCTCCGCGAGCAGCGCGCCGCCGCGCACGGCGTAGCGGTCTCCGAGTTGGAGGGGTTCTACGCGCGCCGCAACCTTCTGCAAGAGTTCATTACCCCTCGCGACGTTGCGGAAGCGGCGCTATACCTGGCCAGCGACCGTTCCGCCAAGACAACCGGTTGCATGATCACCGTGGACGGCGGCTTGGTGGAGGCGTTCCCCCGTTGACACACCTTCCCTCTAAGTCACTTGACATTTTGTATGACATGGTGCAGATTACAGTCACTACCCATATGGGTCCGACGAATTCCACGCAGCTAATTCATAGCAAGCTATACCTGAGTTGATGGCACTCTTCTCTAGTTAAGGAGGCATAATTGAGCAAGATAAAAGTTGCAATCATAGGCGTTGGCAACTGCGCTTCGTCTCTGGTGCAGGGGGTATACAAGTATCAGGAGGCATCTGAGAACGGCTTTATCCCCGGCCTCATGCACACGGTGCTGGGGGGGTACCACGTTGGAGACATAGAGTTTGTCGCCGCCTTTGACATCGATAAGAACAAGGTGGGCAAAGACCTTGGCAAGGCGATATACGCTCCGCCGAACAACACCGTCACGTTCCACGACGTGCCGCGTACAGGCGTGAAGGTAATGCGCGGCATGACGCACGACGGAATAGGCAAGTACATCTCGGATAAGGTCAAGAAAGCGCCCGGCGATACGGTGGACGTGGCCCAAGTGCTCAAGGACACCGAGGCCGACGTTGTGATCAACTACCTGCCGGTGGGAAGCGAAGAGGCCACCAGGTGGTACGCCGACCAGGTGCTGGAGGCGGGCACCGCTTTCATCAACTGCATTCCCGTGTTCATAGCCACCGGGGGCTACTGGCAGAAGAGGTTCAAGGACAAGAACCTACCCATAATAGGGGACGACATCAAGTCGCAGGTTGGAGCCACCATCACACACCGTATGCTGACCCGTCTGTTCCATGAGCGCGGCGTGAAAGTGGAGCGGACCTACCAGCTCAACTTCGGCGGAAACACCGACTTTGAAAACATGCTGGAGCGCGAGCGACTGGTTTCCAAGAAGATATCCAAGACAAATTCGGTTACCTCCCAGCTTCCATACGACCTCGGCGATGGCAACGTCCACATAGGCCCCAGCGATTACGTGCCGTGGCTTACGGACCGTAAGTGGGCCTACATACGCGTGGAGGGCAGGACATTTGGCGACGTGCCGCTGAACGCCGAGCTGAAGCTGGAGGTATGGGACAGCCCCAATTCGGCGGGCGTGCTCATTGACGCCATACGTTGCGCAAAGCTGGCCTTGGATAGAGGATGGGGCGGTCCCATGGTGGCGCCGTCTTCGTACTTCATGAAGTCGCCGCCGATCCAGTTCACTGACGACGATGCTCATGACCTGGTTGAGGCTTACATAGAAGGAGACGGTTCGGCCAACGATCAGCTAGCATAAGAGCCTGCTTCCCATGAAAATAGGGCTGGTGTCGCCATACGATTTCGCTTACCACGGGGGAGTGGTTGCCCACATCTCACAGCTAAGCCGTCAGTTGGAACGTATGGGGCACGAGGTCAAGGTGCTGGCCCCGGTCAAGTCTCCTTACACCATAGACCAGGACAACCTCATTCCTGTGGGTCGCCCTATCCCGGTGCCCAGCGGTGGTTCCATTGCCCGCATCTCCCTTTCCGTGTGGCGAGAGCGTAGAGTGAAGGCCATCTTGAAGGAGGAGGCCTTCGACGTAGTTCACCTCCACGAACCCCTTGCGCCGGTGCTTCCCTTGACCGTGCTTCGTTTCTCCAACACGGCGAACGTGGGCACCTTCCACGCCTTTCACGGAAGGGGCTACATGTACTGGTTCGGCAAGAGAATAATGAGGCGGTGGTTCAGCAAGCTGGATGCGCGAATCGCCGTTTCAGAGCCGGCCCGGCAGTTCGTGAGCGGGTCGTTTCCCGCTGACTATCACATCGTCCCCAACGGCATAGACGTCGATTTCTTCGCCGAGGAGACGCCCCCCTTCGACGCCTTCAACGACGGGAAGCTGAACATCCTCTTCGTGGGCCGTATGGAGAAACGGAAGGGTCTCAAGTACCTGCTGCAGGCTTTCAGCAGGTTGAAGTGGGAGTACCCCAATACGCGTCTCATAGTGGTGGGGCCGGGCAATCCCGGCAAAGAGAACTACCGCATAATGGCGGAGCGCAACCTGCAGGACGTGGTCTTTGTGGGCAGAGTCACGGATGAGCAGAAACGGCGCTACTTCAAGACCGCCCACATCTTTTGCGCTCCAAATACGGGCAAGGAGAGCTTCGGCATTGTGCTGGGGGAAGCCATGGCTTCGGGGAAGCCCATCGTGGCCTCGGACATATCGGGCTTTGCCAGCGTGATGACCGACTTCAGGGAAGGATTTCTGGTGCCCCCCAAGAACGATGAGATGCTCTATCTTGGACTGAAGCAGCTGATGGATAGCCCTGAGTTGCGCTTTGACATGGGGAGGCGTGGCCTGAAAACGGTTCAGAAGTTTCGCTGGGAGAGGGTAGGAGAGCAGGTGGTGGACATCTACCGGGACGCACTGGACCGCCGCGCCGGTTCGGCCTCATCCGTGGCGGCGGTGAGCCATTAGAGAAAGGGCCCGCGCCTCGCTGAGCCGCTACCTGGAGACCCCGGCGGCCCGGCTTCTGGTTCGATTGAAGATTTCCCCCAACGCCATTACCGTGGCCGGGCTGCTGGTCACGGCAGTGGCGGCTTACCTGGTGTCCCAGGACGAACTTCTCATCGGCGGTCTGGTGTTTCTCTTTGCCAGCGTTATGGACATGCTGGATGGAGCGGTGGCGCGACTCAAGGGCGTCGAAAGCGCCTTTGGCGCTGTCCTGGACTCGCTGGCGGACCGTCTTGGCGAGGCCGTCGTATTGCTTGGAGCGGCCGCCCTGTTCCTCAGCCTCGATAGCGACACCGGAGTGATGCTGGCCTTCCTGGCCCTGGTTGCCTCTTTCTCAGTGAGCTATCTCCGCGCCCGCGGCGAAGGACTGGGGGTGCCTATGAAGGAGAGCGGCCTGTTCACCAGGACGGAGCGGGTGCTGGTGCTGACCGTAGGGCTGCTCACCGGCTGGCTGGTCCCGGCGTTGTCCATCATGATCGCTCTGTCCGTAGTGTCACTGGCGCAGAGAGTGCACACGCTGTGGAGAGGCACGAAGTAGGGCGGGTAGACTGACAGACGGGCAAACGGGCAAGGACATGTAGGCAAAGTGAGGTCTGCGCTCGAACCCGTCTTTCCTGCGGAGCTTGTCCAGCTCATATGGTTCGACAAGCTCACCATGAGCGGGACCGGTGGAGAGGCCTGACGTCCCTTTCGTCATTGCGAAGAATGAAGCAATCTGGTGGGGGCTTCCTCATGCGGTGCATTCGCGGATGACGTGGAACGGCGGGGTGGTGTTTTGCTAGACTGTCCTTGATTACTTGGAGGATGACCCATGACTACGATTCTCTCGGACAATGACACGCAGGCGCTCAAGGACAGGTTCAAGCGTGAACTCAAGCAGGACGTTACCATCCGACTGTTCACCCAGCGCACCTTTGGCCTGACAATTCCGGGCCGTGAATGCGCTTACTGCGAGCAGACGCAGAAGCTGTTGGAGGAGGTCACGGGCCTTTCCAAGAAGCTGCACCTTGAGATCAAGGACTTCTACTCCGAGGCGGAGGAGGCCAGGAAAGCCGGAGTGGAGAGAATACCGGCGATGGTCATATCCAAGAACGGAGAGTCCAACGTGAGGTTCTACGGCATTCCACTGGGGTATGAGTTCGCCACGATCATCGAAGACCTGATAACCGTATCCCGCGGGGTCAGCCCGCTTTCCCTGGAAACGCGGAAGAAGCTGAAGCGCATCAAGGAGCCGGTGCACATCCAGGTGTTTGTCACGCCAAGCTGCGGATACTGCCCCCAGATGGCGCGCATCGCGCATGCAATGGCCATGGAGAACAAGAACGTCACCGCCGACGTTGTGGAAGTGCAGGAGTTCCCCACCGTCGCCAGGATGTACATGGTGAGCGGGGTGCCCAAGACCGTGATCAACAACAAGGTGCAGTTCGTGGGCGCGGTGCCGGAGGCGGTCTTCGCCGACAAGGTGATGGAGGCGCTCGAGCAGCCCGATAAAGAAGAGCCGAGCAGCGCGCTGGCCGTGCCGGAGGAGCTTGGGCCTGCGACCAAGCAGACCGGCTAGGCGGGCGAGTAGGGATACGCCGTGAGTAGACGTAAGTACAAGGGAGTGATCTTCGACCTCTACGGGACCCTTGTGGATTCCTTCCGTTCCGGAGACAGCCTGACAAGCATCACGGAGATGTCTGCAATCTTGGATGTACCCAGAGACGAGTTCGGGTGGCTGTGGCGTGAGACGTTCTCGGATCGAGAGACGGGGGTGTTCCCAACCATCGAGGAGAACATCCGGCACGTGTGCCAGGGCCTGCGGATCCAGCGCGACGCCTCTCAGGTGAGGGCAGCGGCAGAGCTACGGCTGGACCTCTACCGGCGTTCTCTTGTTCCCAGGCCTGGGAGCGTGGAGACGCTGGCCGCTCTCCGGTCGGCGGGGTTCCGGATAGGGCTGGTGAGCAACGCGAGCGCGCAGACCGATGAGCTGTGGCTGGAGACGCCGATGGCCCCACTGGTTGACGCGCCGGTCTTCTCATGCGAGGCGGGGATGTCCAAGCCCGACCCACGCATCTACCGCCTGGCGTTGGAAGGTCTTGGACTCGCGGCGGATACGTGTCTCTTCGTTGGCGATGGGGGCAGCGGCGAGCTGGAGGGCGCGAGGCGTGTGGGGCTGCACCCGGCGCTGATCCGGACACCCGGCGATGACCTGGACGACCCTCACCGCCCCGAGGCCAAGGAGTGGCGGGGCACTACGGTGTCCGCGATCTCGGAGGTGCTTGACCTGGTCGCCGCTGGGTAATCGACCGGCGGGCGGCTAAAGGTACTCCGTAACCTCGGCGAGGCCGGTTATACGCGGGCAGCCTTTGTAGCCTGCCATCGTGCCGTCGCGGTCTATGAGCAGGGGCTTTATGCCGACGTTGCGCGCGCCCGCCACGTCCGATATCGGTGAGTCGCCCACGTGCAGCGCCTCTTCCGGCCTGGCGCTTGCCCTTGCCAGGGCCAGGCGGAAGATGGGCGGGTGCGGCTTCTCGATGCCCGCGTCTTGGGACGTGACCACGAAGTCCAGGTGTCCGGTCAGCCCCAATTGCGCCGTTAGATTGGAAGCGTTGCCGCCTATATTGCTGATCAGCCCTACGGTTAATCCCCTGGCACGGAGCAGGTCAAGGGTGGGCAGCACATCGTTGAACAGGGCGAAGCCGTAGGGGACCGCTTGCACCTTGGCCCAGACCTTTGCCGCCGTTTCAAGGTCCGTCTCTATGCCTGCGCCTTTCAATATGAGCTGTTCGTACCTGGCAAAGAAATCCAGCCGCTCCTGGGGTGACATTCCTCTAAGGGGAGAATCGGTGGAGTTCACCTCGGACATCAGCCTATCGGCTTCAAGATAGCCCCGGATGATCCCTTCATGGCTGGCTTGAAAGCCCATGCTGGCCATGGCCTGAGCCTGCACCTCTTCTTTGGGTGGGTGAAATCCGGCAAGTGTGCCGTAAAAATCGAAGAAGACCGCTTTTATCGCCATTGCGCCTACCTGAGGCTCATTCTAACATGGCTGCAGCCATGGCTTTGCAACAAGAAAGTCGAGTCCTCCGAATTCTGAGGCACGCTGCCGCCAGCGCCGTCTCGACATCCGTCGATCTCTTGTTCCCCAAGAGGTGCGTGGGATGCGACATCGAAGGCGCGTTCCTGTGCGAAGAGTGCAGCGACGACCTGCCGACGCTGGAACCTCCCTACTGCTTCATCTGCTCCCAGCCGGGCGATCTGATGGTGCGCCTCTGTCGCAGATGCTGGGAGAGGCCCCTTCAGATAGACGGCATCCGTTCGGCGTACCGCTTTGAGGGCGCCATTCGTAACGCAGTGCACTCGCTGAAGTATAGGAACCTGCGGGCGATGGCTCCCGTGCTGGCCGGTCTCCTTGCGGAGTTTGTCGTGTCGCAGCGCATAGAGGCCGATCTCCTGGTCCCGGCGCCGCTGCATCCCAGGAGGGAGCGCAGCAGGGGATACAATCAGTCGCTGCTTCTGGCCAGGGAAACCGGCGCGCTGCTGAACGTGGAGACAAGCAACGACGCCTTGCGCCGTGTGCAGAACACCCCTGCCCAGGCGTCCGTATCCAGCGAGGACGAGCGCCGGGCCAACGTGGTGAACGCGTTTCAGGCGTCGCCGGGCTTGGTGGACGGAAAGCGCGTCATAATACTGGACGACGTATGCACCACGGGGGCTACCCTGGAGGCGTGTTCGCTGGCGCTGAAAGCGGCGGGAGCGGTCTCCGCACAAGGCCTGACCCTGGC
>CAYVEN010000050.1:0-14267 GCA_964450505.1 uncultured Dehalococcoidia bacterium
TATGAGCGAAGAGAACCTCTTCCCCCTTTGATGGGGGAAGATTGAGATGGGGGTGAACTGTACCACGATATAGGGATGGGGATGAACCAGGCCTATATCCAGCCCATGTCTCCGGCCAGCGAGTCCACGTCGAACCCCTCTTTCCTGGCGCGCAGGTCCAGGTAGACCACCACGCCCCCAACATAGGTGAACGGCGCTATAACCGCGGCCCCGGCCATGGTCAGCAGATTCCCCACGACTGTCGTATCCTCTCCCGAAACCAGCAGGCCGGGCAGCGAAGCCGCGAATACGGCCACTACGGTGATCGCAACGTAAACTATGCCTATGCCCAGAACCCTCAGCCAGCTGCCCCTGACTAGCTCCCAGCTGCGAGCCAGCGCATCCATGGGACGCCTGCCCTCTATCATCACCGCCTGAACGTAGAAGAACCAGGAGACAAGGATAAAGACCAGTAAGGGAATGCCAATGACAACGAGACTCAGCAACACCGCCGCGCTCACTGCCGCGGCGTATATCAAGGTGCTGCCCAGCAGAGCAGGGACGGATCTGATGGCCGCGGCATACCCGCCGGCAACGGTACCCGTGTAGCCCAGGTACTTCCCCACCACAATGTAGGTGGTGGCGGCATTGGCCAGCACGCCGGCAAGAAAACCCAGGACGAATACCGTTATGACTTCATACGTGAGCGCCGGCGTTGATGTAACAGCATCCGTGGGCGTCGGGGTTGGCGTGTCAGCTGATAGAAAAGCTCCTACAAAAAACGGTATGTGGCCTATCAACGATACGCCGAGCAGCAGGAGAAAGCTGCTCTGGTAGATCCTGAACGTTTCGCTTAGCAGAGAGGCCAGGTCTTTGGTAGAGAACCCCACCGTGTTCGGTGTGAGGTCCGGCACGGGCGGCAGGCCGTAAGCGTCATACTGAGTGGATTCTCGTTCAACGGGCAGCTTCATACCGCACTGATCGCAGTACTCCGCCTTTTCGCCGTTGTAAGCGTTGCATCTGGAACAGGTCAAAGATAAGTCCTTTCTCTCCCAGTCCACAAACTCCGCTCATGGTGAGCTTGTCGAACCAAAAGAGCGGAGCTGTTGTGCCATGTTCGCTCACTCCCTTCGACCGTGCTCAGGGTGAGCGGGCAAAACATGTTCACCAAAATCCTTGCCTTGCCAGCAGCCATAGGGGGTGCAATCCGCTAGATGACCCCCTCCTCGCGCATTGCGGTGAACGCCTCTTCGTAAGCGGCCACCGTGAAATCTATGTCCGCTTCCTGGTGTGTCGCCGATACAATCATCGTCTTCCACATCGGGTCTACTCCGGCATTGAGCATGCCCACCTTCAAGGCGCCGATCTTCTCCGGCGTCATGGAAGCCCTTATCTGATCGTGGGGCATATCGTTGATCGACTCCGGGTCCACCGGCGTCCCGATGGTCAAATGGACCAGCGAGGCCACACCGTAGGCGCAGCCCGGTATCTCCAACCGCGCCATCACCTGGTTGACCCCATCTTTCAGCCGTGTCGCCATCGCCTCCGCATGGGCATTGGCTTTGGTGGTGGCAACCAGATCCAGCGCAGCCGCGCCAGCCGCCGCCGATACGGGGTTGGCGTTGAAGGTGCCCGGGTGGGAAACGCGGCGCGATGCGTCCCAGCTAGGGTCGCCGCGGCGTTGGATCATGTCGACTATGTCAGTTTTGCCCGCTACCGCTCCTCCGGGCAGGCCGCCGCCCAGTATCTTGGCCAGCGACGTCATGTCGGGCGTAACTCCGAACCTGCCCTGTGCGCCGCCCGGCGAAGAGCGAAATCCCGTAACCACCTCGTCGAATATGAGGACTACACCCCGGCGATTCGTCAGCTCGCGCAACTCCTCCAGGAACGACGGATGCACCGGCGACACTCCCATGTGCGCCCCAGTCGGCTCCAGGATGATGGCCGCCGTGTCGTCGTTGTCGTCCAGCGCCTTCTCCACCGCTCCGATGTCGTTGACCTCTGGCAGCACTACCATGCTCTGCCACGTCTCGGCGGGAATGCCCGGCCCCGACTCGTTTCCGTTGGCCATGGCGTAGTCGTGCCAGCCGTGGAAGTGGTCGAAGAACTTGATGATCTTGCTCTTGCCCGTATAGGCGCGAGCCAGGCGCATCGCCATCAACGTGGCTTCCGTGCCGGAGCTGGTGAATCGCACCTTCTCCGCCGATGGAATCAGCCTCGACACCAGCTCGCCCCACCTCACCTCCAGCTCCGTGTTTGCCCCCAAGTGCGTCCCTTTGGACACCTGCTCCGTCACCGCGCCGACCACTGCCGGATGCGAGTGGCCCAGCAGCAGGGAGCCGTGACCGGAAACGTAGTCTATGTACTCGTTCCCGTCCACGTCCCACTTCCTCGGCCCCTCGGCGTGAGTGGCATAGATGGGGAACGGAGCAAGAAACCGCGTCTCGTGCGTAACGCCGTCAGGGAAGAGACCTTTCGAACGCTCCTCGTACAGCTTTCTGGAAGTTGGATGAAGCTCGTAGAAACGTTCCGTTATACTTGTCATTGCTACCTCCGTATCGTCAAACCGGCGCTCTATGCCCCGGCCATTGCGCCCATTGTAGAACAGCGCCCTTCACTTGGAAAGATGCAACCCCTGCCCTTCCAAAAACCTCTTCCCTCTTTGATGGGGGGGGGGAGATTGAGATGGGGGTGACCACATGAGCGGGAATAGAAGTCACCCACCCTGACCCACATCCACCGTCATACCCGCGCAGGCGGGTACCCAGGTGTGGTGGGATGCCGTCATTCTGAGCAGAGCGAAGAATCCAAAGCCGTCCATCCAATACAACCCGCTCGCCCTGAGCCTAGAGTTTATCCTGAGCCTAGCCGAAGGGAAGGGTGCGAGCGGACAGAAGTTCGCCCACTCCCCCCTCGTCATTTCGAACACAGTGAAGCAATCTGGTGGCGGGGGCGGGGAGTTTACCCTGAGCATAGCGAAGGGTCATTCCCGACCCCAGTCGTGAATCCAAGGCCAACAGCCCCGCTCGCCCTGAGCATAGCCGAAGGGAAGGGCCTGCCCCGAAGGATCGTATTCGTTTCTCACCTCAAAAAAATAGTTGGTTCGCGTTTAGCCTTGTAGGTTGACATAACGTTGGAAACGAATCCCTCCCCTACCCGCCCGCGGCCATGTGATAGGATTCCCCCCGTGGACGCATCACCCGACAACCGGCAGGCCATTGAGCGAGCCGCCAACATACTCAGCGCGTCTCAGTACGTGGTAGCCCTCTGCGGCGCGGGCATGAGCGCCGAGAGCGGCATACCCACCTACCGAGGACCCGGCGGCCTCTGGACCCGCATCGGTGAGCCTGACCCCCGCAGCTACGACGCCTTTATCGCCGACCCCAAGGCCTGGTGGGAGCGTACCCTGGGCCTGCGGGAAAGCGATGAACAGCCGGAACGCGTCGAGTTCCGCCATGCCATAGAGACCGCGGAGCCCAACCCTGGTCACTACGCGCTGGCAGACCTGGAAGCAATGGGGCTGCTCAAGCACACCATCACTCAGAACGTCGATGGCCTACACCGGGAGGCGGGAAGCAGAAGCCTGTCGGAGATACACGGCAACCGCACCCTTCTCCGCTGTATGGACTGCTCGCTCAGACTGCCCCGCTCCGAGTTCAGTTTCGACGAACTGCCGCCCCGCTGTGAGGAGTGCGGCGGCATCGTAAAGGGCGACGGCGTCATGTTCGGAGAGCCTATACCCCGCGACGTCCTGGAAAGGTGCTCCCAGGAGACGGACAGATGCGATTGCATGCTAATCCTGGGAACCTCGGCCACCGTCTATCCCGCCGCCGGATTCCCCATACAGGCCAGGCAGCGCGGCGCCTACCTGATCGAGATCAACATCAACCCCACCCCGTTCACCGAATGGACCGACGTTTCTTTGCGCGGCCCCACCGGCGAGATGCTGCCTCAGTTGGCGGCGCTGGTCCGGCAGTTGCTGCACGGGCCACGCCGAGCTACATAGCGCTCTTCAGCTCGTCCCACACGGGGTCACAGGCCGCTATCTCCTCCGGTTCCAGCCTCGCTTCCGCCGCCGATATGCTCTGTCTGAGCTGCTCGGTGTTGCTCGCCCCCACAATCGCCGATGTAATTGCCGGATTCGCCAGCACCCAGCTCAAGGCAAGCTCAATCAGCGTATGGCCGTACTTGCCGGCTATCGCCTCCAGCTTCTCCACCGCCTCAAAGTTGCGCTCGTACCAGTAGATGTCGCGGTACATCTCCCTCAGATCGAACCGTGTGCCGGGAACCGGCGGCTGCCCGCGCTTATGCTTGCCTGTAAGCAGTCCCGCCGCTATCGGGTTGTACGGTATCACGCCCACGTCTTGTGAAAGGCAGACCGGCAGCAACTCCTCCTCTATGTCGCGGAACAGCAGGTTGTAGCGGGGCTGCACCGTCTCGAATCTGGCCAAGCCCTTCACGTCGCTGATCCAGAGGGATTTGGTCAGCTGCCATCCGGCAAAGTTGGAGCAGCCTATGTAGCGCACTTTGCCCTGTCGCACCAGGTCGTCCAGCGCGCGCAGGGTCTCCTCCAGGGGAGTATCGGCGTCCCAGGAATGCACCTGGTACAGGTCTATGTAGTCGGTTTGAAGGCGCGTGAGGCTGGCGTCTACGGCGTCCATGATGTGCTTCCTGGACAACCCTACGTCGTTGACGCCGGGGCCCATCCTGCCGCGCACCTTGGTAGCAATCACGGCCCGGTCACGACGGCCCTTGAGCGCCTCGCCCAAGTACGTCTCCGACAGTGTCTCCGTGTAAACGTTGGCAGTATCGAAGAAGTTGATGCCCGCGTCCCACGCCGTGTCCACAATGCGCCGCGACTCTTTTTCATCGGCTTGGCCGCCAAAGGTGAGGCATCCCAGGCAAATACGAGATACTTCCAAGCCGGTCCGTCCCAGGTTAACGTAGTCCACAAGAGCCTCCTATCTAAGCGCAATTTCTACAAATATACCAGCGCCGGACTCCAATGGTAAGGAGCCAATTGAGGATTGACAGCCCTTTACCCGCGGACTAGAATCGCCGACGACTTGAGCCTTAAACATAACCATTCTTACTATTTCTTCAACTAAACAAGGCTGGGAACAGGAAGGTCTTTACATCAAGGCCATGCAAATTGAATTCTTGCCGCACCGCTGGGTGGCAAACTGGATAATTGGGAAGTAGCGGTGCAACCTAGCTCCACAAGAAGACCGGGAGACCGTGTGCTGCGGCAGGCGCGCAGGCAGGAACTCGAACCCGTACACATTGCCCCGGCAACACCAAGAAGGCCCGGTCGCAGGTTCAACTCTCCGCTTATACTCCTCTACGGCTTCGGCAGCCTGATATCCGTGGGCACCTTCCTGCTCTGGCTACCCTTCTTCAATACCACCGGCAAGTTCACTCCGTTTCTAGACGCTCTTTTCACCGCCACCTCGGCAGTCACCGTCACCGGGTTGGTGACGGTAGACACCGCAACCTTCTGGAATACGTCCGGCCAGGTGATCATAGCCGCCCTGATTCAGATAGGCGGCCTTGGCTTCATGAGCACCGCCACGTTCCTGCTGGTCATCTTCACTCAGCGCATAACCCTGACCAATCAGCTCTTCATGGGCGACTCCCTGGGCGTGAGCCACTCCAGCGGTCTACTCAGGCTGACTGTCCAGGTGATAATACTGACATTGATCATCCAGGTTGTGGCCTTTCTGATCCTGCTTTGGCGCTTCCTCCCTCAATATCAGGCAGGGGAAGCTACGTGGCAAGCTATCTTCCTTGCCATATCGGGCTTCAACAACGCCGGGTTCAACATACTGCCGGAATCCAATAGTCTGGCCATATTTGCAGAAGAGTTCTGGGTTATTGGGACCGTTACCGTCCTCATCATATTGGGCAGCATCAGCTATACGGTTCTCGTAGAGCTCATACGCTACCGCAAGTTCAGGAGACTCAGCGTGGACAGCAGGCTGGTTCTGTTGATGACCATCCTTCTGTTCTCTGTAGGCACCGTGGTGGTTTTCGTTTCCGAGTTCCGCAATGAGGCGACCCTCAAAGGATTGCCGTTCAGCACTCAGATCGTCGATTCATTCTTTCACACTGTCAGTGGCCGCACCGCGGGGTTTACCACAATAGACTTCTCACAAACCGGCCAGCAGACTAACGTTTTCTTTGCCGGTATGATGTTCATTGGCGGAGCATCCGGCTCTACAGCCGGGGGCATCAAAGTGAACACCGTGGCAGTGATATTCATCGCCATACTGACCACTATCCGAGGCCGTGGCCAGCCGGAGGTCTTTGGCAAAGAGATCCCCTTTGGACAGATCCAGCGAGCGTTGACCGTGGCGGCTTTAGGGGTAACAGCGGTGTTCGTTGTTGCGCTTCTACTGGTTATAACGGAAGGACTGGAGTTTGAAGACCTGATCTTTGAGACGATTTCCGCGTTTGGCACTGTAGGGTTATCCACGGGAATAACGCCGGAGTTGACACCATGGGGCAAGTCTATAATCATTAGCACCATGTTTGTGGGAAGAATAGGCCTGCTTACCATTGCCCTTGCCCTGGGACAACAGCAGCGGCGGGCCATATACCGTTATCCACAAGAACGAGTTAGAATAGGTTAGGTAGCATCATGGCCAACCAAGCAGCAGTCATAGGCCTGGGACGATACGGTATAAGCCTGGCTCAAGAGTTGTACCAGTTGGAATTCGATGTCTTGGGCATAGACACGGACGAACAACTGGTGCAAGACCTTGCGGGGCAGCTTACCTACGTGGTAAGAGCCGACGCCACCAGCGAGTCTGTACTGCGGGACCTGGGCGTTGCCAGCTTCGACCTCACCGTTGTCGCTATCGGCACAGATATTCAGGCCAGCATCATGACTACCCTACTCCTCAAGACCCTGGGCGTGAAGCAGATAATAGCCAGGGCCAACAACCCGCTGCACGCACAGACTCTGGAACGCATAGGAGCGGACTTTGTAGTCTACCCTGAGCAGGAAGCGGGCGTGCGCTTGGCGCACACCCTGTTCAATCCCAACGTGATGGAGTACGTTGGAATTACCAATGACTTCGGCATAAGCAAGTTCAAACCGCCAGAACACATGGTGGGAAAAACGCTGGAGGATGCCGGACTCGGCGGCACCCGCGACCGATACGGCATAGCCGTGCTGGCTATCCGTAGGCGCAGAGAGCCTATCCTGTTCCCTTCCAAAGATGAAGAGGTAGAGCCTGGGGACATCCTGTTTGTGGCTGGCAGAGACGACCTTCTCAACAGGGTCAGGCTTGGAGAGTCCCCGCCTTCGCGAACGCGTACACCATCTAGGGTGAGTTGAGCCTTGAGACCCACCTTTCATCTCGTTGATTTAATGTTAATTTAACGTTGATTTAACGCCGCTATGAAGACTATGATCAAGGCCGCATCTACACTATCCCTGACTTTGAACACCCAAGAACAGGAATAAAACGAGGGTCATGCGAGCACATAAAGTTCTTGTGCCTGTTCACGGAGATGAATGCGATACCGAGGCGCTCTCGCTGGCGTGCGATATTACCCGTGACAGCAAAGGCAAAGTATACGTAGTCTACGTCATAGAGGTGCACCGTGAGCTCCCCTTGGACGCAGAAGCCACCCTGGAAGAAGAGCGGTGTGAGGCCGTCCTTGAGCAGATGGAGAACCTGGGCAAGAAATTCCACGGCAGTGTACAAGCAGAGATACTCAGAGCCAGAGACGCCGGCCCAGCATTGATCCAAGAAGCAGAGGAACGAGAAGTAGAGGCAATAGTAATGGCCCTACCCTACAAGACGCACCACGGAGTCTTCAGTTTGGGCCATACGGTTCCGTATATCTTGAAGAACGCCACATGCCCGGTGCTCCTCTGGCATCCACCAAGATCCAATAACGGCCTGGAGCGCAATGGTTCTTGACCATCAACCATGTCATTCTGAGCCCTTCGACTCCACTCAGGATAAACTCTGGGAAGAAACTGTTATAGCTATACCCTTATACGGACTTTGCAGGGCCACTGTGGTTCCTGCAGCGCCTGTCCCGTCTTTCCTGCGAAGGCGGGAATCCACAACCTCCCGAATACCAGCGCGTCAGACATCCGAGACAGTCCGCTCATGAACGTAGTCATTTCAGGCTGCAGCCGCGCCGGCGCCATGATCGCTCGCACACTGGCTTCTCAAGGGAACACCGTCACTGTTGTAGACTCCAACGAGGAGAACTTGCGGCGCTTGACCGAGTCAATCGAGCTCAGGACGCTTCTTGGCGATGCCACACAAGACGAAGACCTGATCATGGCCGGCATAGAGCAAGCGGAGGCTTTCCTTGCCGTAGAGACAAGAGATGCCAGGAATATCCTAGCGGCGCAGAAAGCGTTGCACACCTTCGGCGTGAAGAACGTGATATGCCATATCGCCGACCCTACCAGGCAGCAGATGTACGCAGAACTGGGATTGAAAACGGTCAGCACGGCCAACATACTGTCTGATATGATTCTGGAGGGGATGTACAGCTAGCCATGTATGTCATAATCGTAGGTTGCGGAAAGGTTGGGTATCACCTCACCAGAGCTTTGCTGGAAGCTGAGCATGAAGTGCTGGTCATAGAACGCGACTCGCAGCGCTATGCTTACGTTGTCGACAGGCTGGGCAGCATCGCCATAAGCGGCGATGGCTCGGAGGCCTCGATCCTGGAAGAGGCCGGCGCAAGCCGTGCCGATGTTCTCATCGCTGTCACCGGTCTTGATGAGGACAATCTGGTAGCTTGCCAGGTTGCCAAGCGCAAATTCCGGGTGCCGCGGACTATAGCCCTGGTCAACAACCCTCAAAACGACGATCTGTTCCGAAAGCTGGGCGTAGACGTGATAGTCAGCCATACCGACATAATACTGAGCCACGTAGAAGAGGAGTTGCCCCAGCATGCGCTGGTGCATCTGCTGCCGTTGCCCGGATCTGAACGTCACCTGGTAGGAGTGCAGATACCTCCCGATGCCGAGGCGGCGGGCAAGCCCTTGGAGTCGCTGGATCTTCCCCAGGGCACGGTAATAGCCCTGCTGGTAGATGAAGAGGGAGAACCGGAGGTCCCTTCTCCTGAAAAGATCCTGCAACCCAACTCTGAAGTCATAGCGGTGACCACCGCCCCTGACGAAGAGGCCTTGTACAACGTTCTAACCCGCGTGGCGGTCGGCTGATGCCACACAGGGTGGCCTATCTAGGCCCAGCGGGCACGTTCACCGAAGGCGCTGCCCTCAAACACGCCCCGCAAGCCGAGCTAATCCCCTGCCCCAGCATCTCCGCGGTCGCCGAAGCAGTGAGCAAGGGCAAGGCGGAAGAGGGAATTGTACCCATTGAGAACAGCCTGGAAGGCTCGGTCAACGACACTCTGGACATGCTGATCAATGAACCGTCGTTGTTCATTTGCGGGGAGCTTGTGCTGCCCGTACAGCACTGCCTCCTAGCGAGAGACGGGATGAACATTTCCGATATAAAGATAATCTACTCACATCCGCAGGCGCTGGCGCAATGCCGCAGATATCTTGAGACGCATTTCCCCGGTGTTGCCGCTGCTGCGGCCTTGAGCACCGCAGCAGCGGCAAAGCGGCTGAATGACACACAGGAGCCGGCGGGCGCCATAGGCACAATTCGCGCCGCCGAGCTATATAGGCTGGACGTGCTGGCCCACGGCATACAGGACAACCCCAACAATGTGACCAGATTCGCGGTGCTGGGGCCTTCAGACCGGGAACCCACGGGCAACGATAGGACATCCCTATGTTTCTCCTTCACTAACGACAGGCCGGGACTGCTCTACGGCGTGATTAAGGAGCTGGCCGAACGAGGCATAAACCTAGCCAAGATAGAGTCCAGGCCCACGGGCGAGAGCCTGGGAACGTACATCTTCCTCGTAGACCTGGATGGGCACAGGGAAGAGACACCGGTCAAAGAGGCGTTGCAACACCTACAGGAACAGGCATCCTGGTTCAGGATTTTCGGCTCCTATCCGCGCTATCGCCGCCTAAGCTGACTTTCCCAACCTCGTACCGGTATCCACGGACACTTGCTTCTCGCTTTTGTCTCAGGCTGTCTTGTCATTAGCTAGGAGTCCTGCAAAGCGGCTTGCTAGAATTAACTCGATATGATCCCGGTAAGACTCACCGTAGAGAACTTCAAGTGCTACAGGCAGAACGTACCGCCGCTGCATCTCGGCGGCATACATATCGCGTGTCTAACTGGAGCCAACGGTCACGGGAAGTCGTCGCTGCTGGACGCAATCACCTGGGCCCTGTGGGGAGACGCCGTACACCGGCCGCAGGAAGAACTGGTGCACACTGGTGAGCAGGATATGAGAGTTGAGCTTGAGTTCATTGCGGAAGGACGCACCTACGGAGAGGGTCAGGGGCAACTGTACCGGGTGATACGCAGGTACTCCAGGGGGCGAGGAGCACGGGCAGGAAGCACCGATCTACAGCTGCAGATAGCAACCGGTAGTCCAAGGCAAGCAACGGCTGTTTCTCTCGCCGATCATCTGGTAGAAAGCACGGCTGCTGCGGAGCGGCCTGTGGCCGCACTGGACCTTGAAGATGAACGAGGCACTACTTGGAGAGAAGCCGGAGGAAGCACGGTACGAGAAACGGAGGCGGCCATACGCCGGTTGGTGCGCATGAACTACGATACGTTCGTGAACAGCGCCTTCTTGGTGCAGGGTCGCGCCAATGAGTTCACCACAAAGCGCCCCGCGGACAGGCAACGAGTGCTCGGAGAGATACTGGGGCTGAGCTTCTACGAACGGCTCATGGAGCGGGCGCGGCGTAAAGCGCGGGAGCTAAGCGCCGAGTCCAGGCTGCTGGAAGGCCAGCTACAGGTCTGGTCTCAGCAGTTAGAACACAGAGCAGAACACCAAGCCCAACTACCGGAAGCTCAATCTAAGCTTGTCGCAAGCTCGGAGGCGCTGAAGCAGGCCGAGGAGTTGACCAATTCACTGCGTGGGCAGACCGAATCGCTCAGAGCGCGCCGGAAGGAGCTGGAAGACCTTACATCCAGAGTAGCCTCGGAAAGTGAGGAGTTGCGGCATCTCAGGGAACTGGCGTCGCTGCATAGCAGGCAGATCAGCGAATGGGAGAAACTGTCCCAACGACGAGAGGTCATCCAAGAGGCGTACCGCAGTTTGACAGAGGCGCGCCTCAGAGAACAGCACGCCGTCCAGCAGCAGGTGCCATTCGCCCGGCTTCAAGAACGGATGAAGCCGCTGGAACTGCTGGCTGGGAAGCTGGCCGCACTGGAAACGGACGTTGCGGTGGCGGAACAGGAGCACTCCGCTCTAGAGGAGCGAGAAACGGCGCTCGAAGCACAACGCCTCGAACTCCAGAACCTGGAAGTACAGGAACAGACCCTCACTGCGGATAACCAGCGCCTGCGAAGTGAGATGCAGGCGCTGCGCGGCAAGGTAGACATGCTATCTGAGGGAGAAGCCAAATGCCCCCTGTGCGGCACAGACCTGGGTGAACAGGGTAAAGAGCATATCCAGGCTGAATACGAAACGCAGGGCCAAGCGCTGGCGCAGCAATACCGGCAAAATGAGGCCACATTGGCGCAAACATCGCCCAGGCGTAAAGAGACCACCGCGACCGTAGCTAGAGAGTCAGAGTTGCTGCAGCAGGCGAAGCGAACACTGCTGACACGCTTGGCGGCCCTAAGACAACAACTGGACGAGGCGCGGAAAGCGCCGCATCAGTTGGAGGTGATACGCCGGGAGCTGGCCGAACTAGGCTACGATCCCGAGGCGCACCAGCGCCTCAAGGAAGAGATCGAGAAGCTTCTTCCCGCCGAGAACGAACACCGGCTGTTGGAACAGGCGGAAAGCTCTCTGCCGGAGGAAAGAGACAAACTCAACCGGGTCGTGGCGTCGGCGACTCGACGGGAAGAAGACATCGCCCGGTCTGGGCAACAAATCGAGTCCATAGGAAAAGAGACCGCATCGCTCGACGAACTGGAACGTCAATACGCCGCGGCGGAAACGGAAAGACGGTCCAGACAGGAAGAATACCAGTCTCTGACCGGACAGGTGCAGCATCTGGAATTCATGCTGAAACAATACGCTGAAACGGACCTGAGAAGGAAGGAGGCAGAAGCCAAACTCAAGGAACTTTCGGAGAGGCGTGAACTCTACGAGCAGTTGGTGACTGCTTTCGGCAGAACGGGCGTCCAGGCATTGCTGGTGGAATCCGCCTTGCCGGAGCTGGAGGCGGAGGCAAACAGGCTCTTGGGGCGGATGACTGACAACACAATGCACCTCAAGCTGGAGACTCAGCGAATCCCCCAGCGTGGCGAGCCCGTGGAGACGCTGGAGATAAAGGTAGCCGATGCATTGGGGACGCGCAGCTACGAGACTTTCAGCGGAGGTGAGGCCTTCCGAATCAATCTGGCGCTGCGCATCGCGCTATCCAAGCTGCTGGCGCAACGATCCGGAGCGCCGCTTCCCACACTGTTCATCGACGAGGGGTTCGGCACACAGGACACCACGGGCCGCGAGCGGATATTGGACGTTATTCAATCGATAGCCGACGATTTTGAACGGATACTGGTCATCACCCACATGGACGAGATGAAAGAGTCTTTCCCTGTGCGCATAGAGGTGGAGAAAAGGGATGACGGCTCCACGTTTGCCATAACATAGCCGCCGGAGAGCGCTACTTACGGGACGCCGCTCTGAGCAGACTCCGGCCCGTGGGGCACCCGTCGGCCAGCACACACGACTGGCAAAGCGGGCGAGGAGCCTTGCAGACCCGCCTGCCGTGGGTAATCAAGCAGACGTGGAAAGCATACACGTCATCCGGGGGCACCGCAGCTTCCAAGATATCGTGGGCCTGGTCAACGCTGGTCTTTTCCCCAATCAGCCCCAGTCGCTTGCTGACCCTGTAAACGTGGGTATCCACGGCCATCGCCGGCATTCCGAATGAGAAGCACAACGTCACGGCGGCGGTCTTCTTGCCCACGCCTGGGAGAGACGTAAGCCACGCCTTGGCTTCGGAGAGCGGCATCTCTTGAAGAAAGTCCAAGTCAAGGATTCCTCGCTCTTCAATAATCCGGTTGAGCGCCTCTTTGATGCGCGGCGCTTTCTGCTGGGCCAGCCCGCCGCCTCTAACGGCGTCGGCTATCTCCCCCACGTCCGCCTCAACCACCGCCTCCAATGAACCGAAGCGTGCAATCAAACTGTCGTAGGCTCTTTCCGAGTTAATATCGGAAGTGTGCTGGGATAGAATTGTGGTGACAAGCTCGGCCACTGGCTCTCTTCGCCGTTTCCAATGCAGGGGGCCATACTCAATGAGGAGCCGTTTCAGCACCTCCCCGGCAGTCACGTTTCTAGCCGTCTTTCTATCTTTTGACATATGATGATTGCCTGCGAACGGCATGGACTGGTATCGTCCTAGATGCCGGACTCCAGTATAAGCGGCCCGGTATGCTAAAAGAAGCCCACCGGCAGAGTTGACCTTTCCACTCTGCCGTATGTTATAAAGTCAGTGTACCAATGAATACCAGTGAAACCATGAGAGACCGCATAGAACAGGCCCTCAAGGGGCACAACGCCAGATACGTTGAAGTGCACTTGGAGCAAAGCGAAGGCACCAGCTTGGTGTATCGCGGCAACTCCCTGGAAGAGGCCACCAGGTCATCGGGAGTAGGCGGCAACGTTCGTGCGCTGGACAAAGGCGGCTGGGGCTTCGCCTCTTTCAACGACGTATCGGAGCTTAGAGACAAGGTTGCCACCGCCGTAAGTCACGCTCGCGGCGTGGGCGGGGAGAGGATCGATATATCCAACGTGGAGCCTCACTCCGATACGGTATCCCCTTCCATAGGCGAGGACCCTCGCCGCGTCTCACTTGCGGAGAAGAAGAACATCCTGGACGGCTATGTGGCGATTATGCTGGGCGTCCCGGGGGTGCAGACCTCTACGATAGGCTACGGCGACAGCTATAGAAAGACGTACTTTGCCAGCTCCGAGGGTGCCTATATCGAGCAGGAGCGCATAGACGTCAATATGCGCCTAGCCGCGATAGCCAGGGATGGCGGCGACGTGCAGCAATCCGGGATAAGCGTCGGCTCCCTGGGCGATTTCTCCTTCGTACGTTCCCTGGAAGGAGACGCCAAAGAGGTGGCACATCGAGCGGTCGACCTGCTCAAAGCACCCCAGGTAAAGGGCGGCGAATATACGGTTATCCTGGACCCCATACTTGCAGGCGTGTTCATCCACGAAGCTTTTGGGCACCTCTCCGAGGCCGA
>CAYVEN010000051.1:0-13499 GCA_964450505.1 uncultured Dehalococcoidia bacterium
TTGTCCAGTCCTAGGCACCATCATGACGGCCGCTTCTACCGTATAGGGGGATTAGGGTTGTTGGGGCAGGGTAGAGTTGCGTGCTTCGAGTGTGTACGTGCCCATCAACCCAGCCCGCCGCCAGCTATGGCAAATTTGTGAAAAATAGAACATTAAAGGACTTCACAAGGAAAATGTAAACTGATACAGTAACGCTCGTTTGGTGGTCTGTAGTTGTGCCTGTGGTAGGTATGGACGGCCAAACTTCCTGTGAGCAAATAATGGACCCAGCCTTCGTAGACAACGAGCTTTGGCACGGTATTTCCGTAATGCTCAGGTTCCTCTGGGCATATCTGCTCTTTGCTATCGGTTTTGCTGGCCTTTTTCTCACCGCGCACGCCATAATTCCCTCACTGGTCACCACTGGACACCTGCCCGGGCAGGTGTCCAGACTGAGGCCTCTCTTGTACGCCGCCGCCGGTGGATCGTTGGTGATTGCCGCTATCTTCTTGGCCTTAACGCTGGTCAACGTTGACGTGGTCGGCAAAATCTGGGACAGGTACTTGATCTAGCCTTAGGAATAACACTCCAAACACCGTATGAGAAACACCAGTCCAATAGTCCTGATAGCAGCATCCATCATAGCTCTTGGTGGACTGGGTATAACGGCGGTAATCGCATTTTTCGTTCTCAACGCCTGGTTCGGGGTATCGGTCTTGGCGCAGGCCCCGGACCAACCCATAGACTTCCCGCACACGGTACACGCAGGCACAGTGGAGGAAGGCGGAATAGGGCTGGACTGCACGTTCTGCCATCGCAACGTCACCGATGGAGCAGCGGCTACGGTGCCGTCCGTCCAGCAGTGCATGTTCTGCCACAGCCAGGTCACCGGCACAACCGCCCAGGCGGAGCGGGAGATAGCCAAGCTGACCGCGGCGTCGGAAGCCGGGGCCCCCATCAACTGGAAGCGGGTCCACAGGCTGCCTGACCACGTGGAGTTTGTGCATGACGCCCATATACGCTATTTCGCGGAACAGAACGGCGTAGAAGCCTCTGCCGTCTGTTCCACCTGCCACGGAGACGTGGCTTCAATGACCAAAGTAAAGCAAGTGCGTGCGCTTAAAATGGGCGATTGCGTGGATTGCCATAGGGAGTACAGCGCGCCCACGGACTGCACTATCTGCCATCGTTAGGTATTAGGGTATGACAACTACAAGACGGGACTTCCTGAAATGGTCTGGAGTAGGCGCACTGGGAACAGTGGTGTTCGTCGGGTGCGGCATTCCGGAGGAGGAGTTGCTGATACAAAGCCCGGCCACTATGCCTGAGAACATGGTGTCCGGCCTGGAGGCGTGGTATGCCACCTCCTGCGCGGATTGCGGAGCAGGATGTGGCGTCATAGTCCGCATCATTGAAGGGCGCGCCATAAAGATAGAGGGGAATACTGACCATCCGGTAAACCGAGGGAAAACATCGGTGAGATGCCAAGCCGGCCTGCAGGCGCTCTACAACCCGGATAGGCTGAGCGGCCCAATGAAGCGCACCGGTGCGCGCGGTTCAGGCGAGTTTGACCCTATCACCTGGGACCAGGCGCTGGGTGAACTGACCGCCGCTCTTCAAGGCCAAGATCCAAGCTCCGTTACCATGATCACCGACCCCATGCGGGGTACCTTGGGTAAGATTGCCAAACGGTTCTTGAACGGATACGGCGGCGCTCACATGGCGTTGGAATCCATGGAGAACACGGTGCTACGCAGGGTTGTCAGGGAGTTGTTCCAGCAAGACCAGCTACCCGTATTCGAGATAGAGAAGGCAGATTACGTGCTCAACTTTGGCGCGGACTTCCTCTCCACGTGGCTGTCACCTGTGCAGTACAGCAGGGCCTATGGCCATTTCAGGCAGGGGCGTGACCACCGCGGAACCCTGGTGCAGCTAGAGCCGCGCATGTCCATGACGGCGGCCAACGCCGACAAGTGGCACTACCTGAACCCGGGAACGGAAGGAACAGTGGCCCTGAGCATTGCTTACGTGCTCATGTCGGACTCTGCCGACAGACTGGACCCCGCCGCGGTCGACGCTATGACTGGAGGCGCCGGAGCGCAGGCTCTATCGGCGTTCGCCCCTGAGTCCGTAGCCGGGAACACCGGTCTTTCCGCAGACTATATTAGAAAGATAGCGCACGATCTGGCTGCGAGTCAGCATAGCCTGGTAATAGGCGGCGGCTCCGCGGCGGCTCACACTAACGGCCTTGCCAGTATGAAGGCCATCTACGGCTTGAACTTCCTCCTTGACAGCATCAACAAAGACGGAGGCATCAAGTTCAACCCCTCCTCTCCATTGTCGGAGGAGGAAGCGGCGTCAGACGTAGCCGCATTTGCCGATTGGGAAGACCTCAGAAACAGAATGAGCGGCGGCCAGGTAGGCGCTCTTCTGGTGCATGGAGCCAACCCCGCCTACACGCTGGAGTCTATCGGTTTTGCCGGTGCGGCTAACGGCGTTGGCACAATCGTCAGCTTTGCCAGCTTTATGGACGAAACGGCTGCCCTGGCAGACCTGATACTGCCCGACCACACCTACCTGGAGTCCTGGGGAGACGACGTTCCCAATCCAGGGCCCGGATATCAGGTCGTGACCCTCCAGCAGCCGGTGGTGTTCCCATTCCACCAAGAGGGCGGACACGGCACCCGGGCATTCGGTGATGTGCTGCTGGACCTGTCGCGCAGATTGGGAGGCACGGGGTTCAATCTGCCCTGGCCGACAATGAGAGACGCCGTGAGAGCCAGCGCACAGGAGTTGCAAGGACTGAATAGAGGATCGGTGCGCGCCGCCGATTTCGAGGCTTTCTGGATTTCAGCGCTGCAAAGAGGCGGCTGGTGGGACGAGAACGCCAAAGGGGACCAGCAGGCCATTTCTCCACCGTCGCTAGCTGAGCTGGCGGCTACACCTGATTTCTCCGGCGGCATGGGCGAGTACCCCTTCTATCTGATACCTTTCATGTCGAACTCGATAACCGACGGTCGCGGCGCCAACCTGCCCTGGCTGCAGGCCGCACCCGATCCGATGACAACCGCCGTTTGGGAGACGTGGGTGGAGATCAACCAGCGTAGAGCTGATGAGCTGGACATAAAGGAAGGGGACATCCTTGACATACAATCGCCCAGCGGAACCATCAGAGCCTTGGCCTATCCGACCCCGGCGGCTCACCCGGACGTGCTATCCATTCCTACCGGGCTGGGCCACACTCACTACGGGAACTACGAAATAGGCCCCGATATGTCCCGCACCCTGGTGGCAAAGGACCGGGGGGCCAACGTGATGTCCATCGTTTCGCCATTGAAGGATAGCCAGACCAATGCGCTGGCATGGTCGGCTACCAGAGTTCGCATCAACAAAACGGGCGAGTGGGTGCGCCTGCCTAAGTTCGAAGGGGCGGTGCCGCCTCAGTTCCCTGAAGGGCTGTTCCCAATATACGGCCGGAGTGACGGCGCGGCCCATTAAATGAGGAGTTTATAGATGGTAACGGCAAGGAAAGACAGAAAGTGGCAGATGGTGGTGGATGTCGACAAGTGCACCGGTTGCCAGGCGTGTGTAATAGCTTGCCAGGCAGAGAACAACGTGCCGCTCAACTCGGACGAGATATTCAGGCAGCGCCGCGCCATAGAATGGCTCCGCATAGAGCGGTACTGGGAAGGCGAGTTCCCAGACGTGAAGGCCCGCTTCCTGCCGGTGCTCTGCCAGCAGTGCGGCAGCGCCCCATGCGAGCCGGTATGCCCGGTGTTCGCCACTTACCACAACAATGAGGGTCTGAACGTCCAGGTCTACAACCGCTGCGTGGGCACCCGCTACTGCCAGAACAACTGCCCCTACCACGTCCGGTTCTTCAACTTCTGGGAACCGGTATGGCCGGAGGCGCTGCGCAATCAGCTCAACCCGGACGTAACGGTGCGAAGCCGCGGCATCATGGAGAAGTGCACTTTCTGCGTACAGAGGGTTCGCAGAGGCGAATTGGACGCTGATAGGGAAGGGCGCGAGGTGCGCGACGGCGATATTCAGCCGGCATGCGCCCAGGCCTGCCCAACCGATGCTCTGATGTTCGGTGACGTGAAAGACCCGCAGAGCAGGGTGTCCCAGTTCGCCAACGACAAGCGCGCGTTCCATCTTCGGGAACAGCTGGGCACGGAGCCCAACGTGCTATATCTCTCTAAAGTTGACTCGGAGGCCAAAGAGCTTACCCATGCATGAGCACCACGACTTTGGGCCTGAGATAACCATAGACGGGTTCAACCGTCATGTGGCTGAACGCCATTCGACCACCGGAAGGCTACACCGCAACCTGATCCTGGCAAGCGGAGCATTGCTGCTGGTGGGAATAGTAGCGTTCGCAGTTAGGGCTATGGGTGACGGCTTTGAGTACAGGTCGCCCTGGGGATACTACGCAGCCGTGGTGGCGTTTCTCATGACCACGGCGGGAGCGGCGCCCCTGGTCATAGTGGCGCTGCGGCTTGTGAAAGCGCACTGGCGCAGACCGCTGGCCCGCATCTCCGAGCTGTACGCCACCGTGGGACTGCTTACCTTCGTCATGTTCCTGCCTCTGCTTTTACTTGTCCCCTCCGCCAACAACCGGTTCACTCTGTGGTTCCAGGCCGATGAGGGCGGCTCGGTGATGCGAATACCGGGAGCGCCGCACTTCTGGATTACGCTGCTGCTAGGACTGCTGACAGTATGCGGCCTGGCGTTGCTCTGCATATCTTCCCGCCCGGATAGGGCCAGCCTGAGCGACCTCGCATCCAAGCCGAGGGGTATGCTGAGCCGCGGCTGGCTGGGCACTCGGAAGCAGTGGGTGACCATGCACGGGGGGCTGGCCTTCCTTGGCGGGTTCTATTTCATACTCCTGGTGGGAACACTCTCCCTGTTCAGCGTAGATTTCGGCATGGCGCTGGTGCCTGGCTGGAAGGACGCCATCTTCCCCGCATTCCAATCGCTGACCGGCTTGCAGGCCGGCCTGGCCACCGTAATAGTGACCGCATGGCTGTTGCGGCGGTACGGCGGATTCCAGGACTACATTCGCATGGAGCACTTCTGGGGCGCCAGCAAGATACTCCTTGCCCTGTCCCTGATGTGGTTCTACTTCTGGTGGTCCGGCTTCATCATATTCTGGTACGGTCGTTTGCCTGTGGAACTGGACACGCTCAACCTGCTCATGTTCGGGCCTTATAGAGTTCTGTTCTTTGGAGCGTTCATCCTCAACTTTGTCGCGCCCTTCCTCATATTGCTCTGGAACGTGGTGCGCAAGACCACGTGGGGCCCCACTCTGGCTGCCGCCTCCATACTGGTTGGCACGCTGATCGACAAGATACGAATTTACGTCGCCTCGTACTCGGTGGACTTCCCCGGCTCACCGGTGCACATAGCTGACCACGACCTGGCTCTCATCCCGGCCACGCAGTACCCGGGCGCTCTGGACTTGCTCATAGTGGTAGGGGGCGTATCCGGCGGGATATTCGTCTTTTCGCTGGCGGCGCGGTATCTGCCGGTATTCTCGCTGTGGGAGATGTCGGAAGGACTGAGACTGCGAGCGGTCAGGCCGTTCTTGAGAACACGTCTGCTGATACTGGGCAAGCCGGAGTAGGTGTAAGGAGCGTCATAACAAAATGCAACAACGGGTGACACTCCCACATAAACAGATCAACGCGGACTTACTGAACGTCACGCTGAAAGCCCCCCTTTGGTGGTGGATTACGGTCGGCATCCTGGGGATTTTTGTTCTGCTGGCATTCCTTTCCGTCAGCTTCATGGTCAACAAGGGACTGGGCGTTACCGGGCTGAACCGTCCCGTGATGTGGGGCTTCTTTATCGTAGACTTTGTGTTTTGGATAGGCATTAGCCACGCCGGAGTCATGCTCTCCGCCATCCTGCGGCTGAGCAAGGCGGAATGGCGCAGGCCCGCCACGCGCGCCGCTGAGGTGCTGACAGTCCTTTCACTGCTTTGGGCGGCCCTGCATCCCGTGGTCCACGCCGGACGACTCTGGCGCGTGCTCTACTGGGCCTTTCCCTACGACTTCTCCAGGGGGCTGTGGATCAACGTGCGCTCGCCCTTGGTCTGGGACCCCAGCGCCATCTTTACCTATCTCACGGGTAGCACGCTCTTCGTAATCGTGGCCTTGATTCCAGACCTGGCAGTCCTGCGAGACAGGACCACCGGGCTGCGACACCAGATATACAGCCTGATGGCCATGGGCTGGCGAGGCACGCCGCGCCAGTGGAAGCTTCAGATAGTGGCCGGATTCCTGCTTTCCGCGCTGTTGCTGCCTGTATTCGTTTCGGTGCACAGCATAGTGTCGTGGGACTTTGCCGTGGCCATATCCGTCGAAGCGTGGCATGTCACCATCTTCGCTCCGTACTTCGTCATCGGAGCGGTGCACTCCGGGGTGTCGGCGGTGGTCACTATGATGATCCTGATGCGATGGCTGTTCGGCTGGCACGCCTACATACGCGAGGAGCACATGGACGCCCTGGGCAAGCTGCTCATCGTGATAGCCACCGCGTGGCTGTACTTCTTTTTCCTGGAGTTCTCCTTCGCGCTGTTCAGCCAGGAGTCCCAGGAGATCGCTCTCCGCGAGCTTCAGGTGTTCACCTGGCCGTGGTGGCCTCTGTTCGTCGTATTCATCATAGCCTCGTACCTATTCCCGGTGCCCATGTGGCTGTCTCGAAGGGTGCGCCGCAATTGGGTGCTCATGCTCATTACGTCGCTGACGGTCAACGTGGGCATGTGGCTGGAGCGACTGATAATCGTAATCCCCGGACTGGCGAGGAAGACGCCGTTCACCTTCGATTGGGGCGCGTACAGCCCCAGCATCATCGAGATCACCATCTTGGTGGGAGGCTTTGCCTTCGTTTTCATGGCGCTCCTCCTGTTTGCCAAGGTGTTCCCCCTGATTCCTTTGTTCGATATCAAGGAAGGCCAGACTTTGAGTGAAGACATTAAAATCGGACGGAGAAGCGTACCGGCTCTCCGCGTAGAGGAGTAAGAGGAGCAGGACTATGACTCAGATGCTTGGGCTATTCAAAGAAGAAGAGGCGGCTGCCAACGCCACCGAGGCTCTTCAGCAAGCAGGCCACGGCAATGAAACGTTCGATATCCTGACCGGCTCGCCCTATCCGGAAGGCGCGTTCGGAGAGCCTGAGCCCAAGCACAGGCTGTACGTATTCCCGCTTATGGGCGCCATAGCGGGATTCTCAGTGGGCCTTCTCCTGATGACCGCCACCCAGGCGGCCTTCCCTCTGGTGGTGGGTGGCAAGCCCATACTCTCCATACCGGCAATGCTCATACCCATGTACGAAGGCACTATGCTCGGCGCAATCCTGTTCACGGTGGCGGGCATAATCTTCGAGTCCAGGCTACCCAACTTGAAGGGCGGGCTGTACGACCCGCGCATTACGGAGGGATACATAGGAATAACAATGCGCGTTCCGGCTGAAACCGCGCCCTCCGTGGAGCAGATTCTAAAGCAAGCGGGCGCTGAGGACGTCCTGCAGCGTGAAGGCTGAACACCGGCTTACTGAGATAGAGATGGGTCTAGCGATATGAAACTAGCCAAGCAGAATAGAAGACTGGGCATCTTTGCGGCGCTGAGCATCGTTGTCGTGTTGACGCTGGGCTGCTCTACCGGGACGTATCCATTGGATATTTTCCCGGAGATGCACTACCAGCAGTCATACAAGATTCAAGAGCCGCCCAGCCTTTCGTCGCCGCCTGATTCCGTGCCCATATCGGGCGGGGAAGTGGAATTCGCCTTCCCCGATGCCGGAGACGTGACTAGTCCGTTTCCTTCCAGCCAGGCAACCATTCAACGAGGCGCTGATCTGTTCAGCGTCAACTGCTCGGTTTGCCATGGAGCCGGCGGTGAAGGCGACGGCCCTATGCTCTCAAAGCTGGAGGAGTCCGGATACCCCGGGACAGTCGCTAACCTGACCACCGGCGCCACTCCCAACAGGCCCGACGGCGAGGTGTTCTTCATAATCACCCATGGATGGGTGGCTACCTTGATGGGAATGGGGATGTCGGAAGAGGCTGCTTCCCAATTCCTCATGCCGCCCTTTAAGCAGCTAATCAGCGAGGACGACCGCTGGATGATTGTCCACTATCTGAGATCTATTGAGAGTAGCGGCTGATATCCCATCTCCACTCAACCAACCCTGCTTCCGCTTCACATCTCAGCACTGGCTAGCCCCGCTCTCACTGCTATACTTAGCTATAACAATCTTACCAGGCTTGGAAATTTGGCAATTAGGTTGCGGCAGAACAATCGGGCAGGGGCGCTTCTCTCCTTAGCCGCCGTCCTTGCCTTGCTTGCCGTCGCTTGCCAGGGAAGCAGTGCGGAGCTTTCGCTGGAAGAGCGATCGCAGGCGCTGAACAAGGAACTGATGTGCCCGGTGTGTCCCAGCGAGACCATCGATCAGTCTCAGGTCGAACTGGCGAAACAGATGAGAACCACAGTGCGCGAAAGGCTGGCGGACGGCGAATCCGAACAGGAAATCAAGGACTTCTTCGTCGATAGATACGGCGACAACGTGCTGGCTGCGCCGCCCGCTAGGGGCTTCAATATACTGGTCTGGGTAGTGGGGGCGTTGGTGCTTCCCATTGCCGCGGCCAGCCTGGTACTGGCTCTAAGGATCATGCGAAAGCGTGGAGAAACCGCATCGGCGCCGGCCCGGCCCAAAGCGGACGCTGAAGAATTGGAGACTTACCTCTCCAAAGTAGACGAAGAGATATTGGAGACTCTTGGTAGGTAGCAAAAGGGGCTAGATTGGCAGAAGTAGGGTTTGTTTCATTACTGATTGCGCTCGCCTTGTCCGTATACGGGTTGATTGGATCGGTGGTGGGGAAGAGGACTGGGGCGCGCCAGTTGCAGGAGAGCGCCAAGCGAACGGCCTACATTGTTCCGGTGGCGCTCCTCATATCCACAATTGCGCTGGTAGTGGCCTTTCTGCGCCGCGACTTCAGTCTGGAATACGTAGCCGGGCACAGCAACCTGGCCATGGATCCGATATACACCTGGGTAGCGTTCTATGCCGGCAACGAAGGGTCGTTGCTCTACATAGCCTTTGTCCTTTCATTGATGATCGCCGCCGTAGCCGCCTTTGCCCCCAGGAGTTTGAGAGAGAGCATGCCCTATACCCTGGCCATTCTCATGGGGGTGCAGACGTTCTTCCTCGGCGTGATGAGCATCATGGCGAACCCCTTCGACGTTTTGCCCTCCACTCCCCCCGACGGACAGGGCATCAACCCGCTGCTGACCCACCCCGGAATGTTCTTCCATCCGCCCATGCTCATGGCCGGGCTGATCGGCGTTTCCGTGCCCTTTGCCCTGGCTATGGGTGTGCTCATCAACGGCAGCCCTACGGATGATTGGGTGGATACGGGACGCGTCTGGACCCTGATCATCTGGGCCATTCTCGGAATAGGGCTGCTGCTGGGGTCATGGTGGGCTTACACCATACTTGGCTGGGGAGGTTACTGGGCGTGGGACCCCATTGAAAACGTCGCCCTCATGCCCTGGTTGGTTCTGACCGGATTCCTCCACTCAATCGTGGTGCAGAAGCGCAGAGGACTGTTCAAAGTATGGAACATTGTACTGATGAACGTGGCGTTTACCTTGGCCCTGTTCGGCATATTCATCAACCGCGGCGGGCCCGTTGTATCTGTACACTCCTTTGCCTCCTCCACCTTGGGATGGATCTTCCTGGGGTTCATGGTGTTCAGCCTGCTCTTCTCCTTTGGCGTCTTCTTCATAAGGTACGGCAGCTTGCGCAGCTCGGCCTCCCTGGACTCAACGCTATCCCGGGAAGCCGCGTTCCTTGCCAACAATCTGCTCCTGTTGGCCATTGCGTTCGTCACCCTGTGGGGTGTCGTATTTCCCCTGATATCGGAGATTTTCCGAGGCGTCACAGTGACGGTTGGCGCGCCGTTCTACGACCGGGTCAACGGGCCGTTGTTCATGGTGCTTATCCTCCTCATGGGAGTGGGCCCCTTGATGCCCTGGAGAACTGCCTCATGGTTGAGCTTGAGAAGGGCGGTTCAGACGCCGGGAATCGTGGCGCTGGCAACAGTGGTTCTGCTGCTGGCTTTTCGCGTAACCCACCCCTTCGCTCTGGTCAGCTACGGGCTTTGCGCCTTTGTAGCTGCGGGCATACTCCGCGAGTGGGCAAAGGGAACGACATCAAGACGCAGAAAGAGACAGAGCTACCCTCTGGCTTTCCTCGGACTGATTGCATCCAACCGCCCGCGATATGGGGGCTACATAGTGCACCTCGCCATCGTTGCCCTTGCGCTGGGAGTGGTGGGGTCCACCTTTTACGACGTTCAGCGAGACGTCATCCTGGCGCCGGGCGAAACCGTGGACGTGGACGATTACAGTATCCAATACACGGGTACGCGGGTCCAGGTACGGTCCGACAGGACGGAGTTTCTCAACGACCTGCAAGTATCGCAGGGCGGCGGAGAACCCAGGCAAATGATGGCCTGGCGCGCCCTCTATCCGGCTCAGAACATAGCGGCCACCAGGGCCGCCATCATATCGACGCCTATAGAAGACCTCTACATCGTCTCCAGCGAATCTTTGGACGACGGCAGGGTTGCTTTCAGAATACTGGTCAACCCCCTGGTCTGGTGGATGTGGCTGGCCGGGCCAATACTTGTCCTCGGAACGCTCGTTGCCTTGTGGCCGCAGCGGGTGAACGCCACTGCCAGAACGCAGAGGCCGGTTGAAAGCTCCGCACCGGCGGGCAAAACCTCTTCCGCCTTGATGGGAGAAGATTGAGACGGGGTGAACAGTGGGCGGTATCCCGGTGGAGTGAGGTAAGCTAAATGGCGCTGATCATCGGAATACTGTTAGGCTTGTTAAGCCTCGTCGTACTGGCGCTCCCTTTCCTCAGAAAGGAGCGGGTAGGGGGGCTTCGTAGCGGCAATGCTGGCAGTCTCAGAGAAAAGCGGATTGCCATCTACCAGGAGATCAGAACCCTGGAGAATGATCTCAACCTGGGGCAAGTGCCCCCGGAAGAGTACGAACAACGGCTTCGTGACTACCGGTTGCGCGCCGCGGAGCTACTGATGGAAGAAGAGGAGCTCAAGCAGATCGACTTTGACTTGGAACAGGAGATCACTCTGCGCAGAAGAAATGGCCGCGGCAGCTCCACGCAAGATGATGCCTAACACGGCTAGCATTAAGCGGTCAGGCGCGGCCTTGTTGATTGCGTCGCTTGGCCTGCTTCTGTCGGTTGCCTCCGTATCCAACGCTCAGCAGGGGCCGGTTCTGATCTCAGGCGAAGTGGTCAACGGCACCCCCGGAGGCGAGCTGCACGACGGCAGATTAGTGGTGCTGCACATACTCATGCAGGACGGAAGCCAGGATTTCATTTCCGCCACCACGGACGAAAACGGGGCGTTCAGCTTTACAGATGTGCCTTCAGCAGGTGTCTTGGGATATCTGCTTGTAGCCACGCATCGGGGTGTGGACTACACGTTGGAGGTACTGCCCGGAGAACCGCTGACCGGCCTTGAGCTGCAGATATTCGAAACAACTACCAACATCGATACCGTTGGAATCGTTCTGGACAGCGTGATGATTGCCGGCTGGGACGTACCCGACAGGACGCTTTCCGTGCTTGAGCTTGTCCAACTGGAGAACACCGGCAACGCCACCTTTGTCCCCGACCTTAGCCAGCCCGCCAGCATGTCCTTCCTCAGGTTTGCCTTGCCCAGTGAAGCCAGAGACCTGCAGGTGCAAACACAGCTTCCGGAAGGCCAGGTGCTTCAGGTAGACCGCGGCTTTGCCGTCACCACCGCGGTGCCGCCCGGCCAGCACGGCATGGCCTTCACCTATACTGCACCGTATCAGGGCGACAGCATCGACTTTTCAAGACGGTTTTCGCTGGGCGCACAGGCTTTCCGCATCCTCGTACCCGTAGACCTCGGCTCAGCGACCGGCTCTGCCTTGAGCAGCGGTGGCAACGTCCAAATTGGCGACACTGATTTTCGAGTGCTGCAAGCCGAGGACGTTCTTCCCGGCGGGACCGTCGACGTTGTACTGGAGGATCTTCCCCAGCCGTCCCTGCTCAGTACCGCAGCTAGCAGTCTGAGCGAGTCCACCGCAATTTGGGTCGTGCCCATAGCGCTGGTGCTGGCCCTTGCCGCGCTGCTTGTCGTGGGCGTTGTCATCAGAAGGAGGGGCACGGCATCGCCCGATGCTGAAGATGTCGACGCACCGGAATCCGCCACCCGCGACGAACTCATCCTGGCAATAGCCGAGCTTGACAACCGTCTTGAGCGAAACGAAGTCACGGAGCAGGAGCACCAACACCAACGACAGATTCTCAAAGCGCGGCTGCTGGAACAGGAGATGGACGCAAGGGAGACTCTTGAGAAATAGAGCGCTGGTGCTTACAGGAATAGCCCTGCCCATAGCGGCGCTGGTTGCGTTGATGGCATGGGCGTTGGCGCAGACGGGGGGCAATCCCGGCGGACTGGGAATCAATAGCCGGTCGGGAGAGGTGAGCATAGAACCGGGCGCTGCTCCACCCCTTTCCGTGAATCTGCTGGGCGGCGGCGTACTGGACGTGGAGGAGTTGAGGGGCAAAATAGTTATGGTGGACTTCTGGAGCTCTTGGTGTCCGCCTTGTGTTGCTGAAGCCGCGGACTTGGCCGCCGCTTACCGCCTCTACAAGGACAAAGAGGTTGAATTCGTGGGCGTTGCCATATGGGACAAGGAATCCGACGTTAACGAACACATAGACAGATTCAATGTTGCCTATCTGAACGGTATAGACTCCGAAGGTAAGATAGCCATTGGCTACGGTGTGCGCGGCGTGCCGGAAAAATTCTTCCTGGACAGGGAGGGGCGCCTGGTCAAGAAATACGTTGGTCCAATTTCCAGCGAGACTTTGCAGGCCATTTTGGACAGTCTCCTGGCACAACCCGGCTGAGAAACGCTGCTACGCGCAACCTAGAGTCCCTTCCCCCCTTTGTGGGGGAAGGTTGGGATGGGGGGGGGGGGAACTGCTATGAGTAGAAATCCCAACCGCAGAAGGCGGAGAAGCACACAGCGACGCTCTAAACTCTCCGGAAGGAGCAGCGTTCCCTGGTGGGTAATAGGCTTGCTCCTAGCCGTAGCGTTTATAATTGCAGCGGCCAGACTTCTCCAATAGCTTGTTGGTGCCACTTGACGTCAACCCTGACCTGTGATTTAAGTGACTTAGAGAAAAACGGAGAGTAAAACGATTGTCTGAACAAGTAGTGCTGGTGATTGAAGACGAGGAGAACCTTCTAAAGGCGATCAAGTACAACCTTGAGCAGGACGGCTACAAGGTCCAATCGGCAATGGACGGGGAACAAGGCTTGGAGCTGGCCCGGCAGATGGAGCCCAGCATGATCATTCTTGACATCATGCTGCCCAAGATGGACGGTATTGAGGTGTGCCGTATCCTGAGACGCGAAAGCAGCGTCCCCATTCTTATGCTGACTG